>NZ_JBGVSA010000019.1:0-81919 GCF_041807905.1 Uliginosibacterium sp. sgz301328 | reverse complement strand
AAGGCTGCCACATCGACCACCACCTGGTCGGCGGGCATGACCAGCAGCACCGGGTCGTCGCCGTCCTGCTCAGCGATCACGGCGGCCAGCTCCATGGCGGGCGCGGTGTTGCGGCCGACCGGTTCGAGCACGATGCGACTGCTCGGGCAGCCGATCTGGCGCAGTTGCTCGGCGATGATGAAGCGGTAGTCCTCGTTGGTGACGATGATCGGCTCGGCCACCGCGCCTTCGAAGCCGGACAACCGCAGCGCGGTCTCCTGCAGCAGCGTGTGCGTGCCGGTCAGCGCCAGCAGTTGCTTCGGATATTGTTCGCGCGAGGCCGGCCACAGGCGCGTGCCGGAGCCGCCAGACAGAATTACGGGTTGAAGGGACATAAAGAGACGCGAGAGTTCGAATTACTGGGAGACGAGGTCATGCGAGCTGGTCTTGCAGAATCTGCGTTGTGCGCAAGGCGGCGTTGCCGTCCCACAGAGCAGGTCTGCGCCCGACCTTGCCGCCGTCGGAAAGGGCGCGGCTCGCATGCAAGATGATCTGTTCGGGCGAGGTGCCAACGAGTGTGTTGGTCCCTTCGTCGATTGTAATAGGGCGTTCGGTATTTTCTCTTAACGTAAAACAGGGAATTCCTAGGGCGGTAGTCTCTTCTTGCAGCCCGCCACTGTCAGTCATCACCAACCGCGCATCCTTCCATAAATTCAGGAAATCCATGTAGGACAAAGGACGACTGGCATGAATACGCGGACCAAGATCGAGTCCGAAGCGCTCAAGATGTCCGCGCGTGCGCGGGTGCATCGGAAATACCAGCGGAATTTCGTCCGCCACGGTCCTCAGAGCTTTGACGATGCGCGAGAGCGATTCGGCGTCATCGACGTTCGATGGTCGATGCAGCGTCACGACACCATAGCGTTCCCCAACCATTGCCTTGAGTGCACTCGATTCAAAGCCGCCGGTATCCGTGCGAGCAAGCTGATCGACCTGAAAAAGTAAGTTGTCGATCATGACATGACCGACGTGAAACACGCGTGAGGAATCATGCCCTTCGCGCAGCAGATTTTCCGCAGCTGCCGGTTCCGTGCAGAAGAACCAGTCAGTGATGCTGTCGGTCACCCGCCGGTTGACTTCTTCGGGCATCGACATGTCGCCACTGCGCAACCCAGCCTCGACGTGCGCCACCGGAATCTGCAGTTTCTTGGCAACGATCGCGCAGGCCAGTGTTGAATTGACGTCCCCGACGACCAGGACGCAATCCGGACGCGGGTCTGCCGCCAGACATACCTTCTCGAACGCCACCATGATCCTGGCGGTTTGTTCGGCATGCGAACCGCCGCCACACTCGAGGTGAAAATCGGGCGCAGGAATACCGAGCTCTTCAAAAAAGACGTCGCTCATTTCCCGGTCGTAATGCTGACCGGTATGCACCAGGCGATAGTCGAAGAACTGATCATGCGTGCGCAAGGCACGAATGATTGGCGCGATCTTCATGAAATTCGGCCGGGCGCCGGCGATGAGGTAAATCGTCTTGCGAGCCATGATCGCGCTCAGACCTTGTAGTAGTCGCGGTACCACGCGACAAAACGGCCCACGCCATCCTGCACGCTGGTGGCCGGTGCAAAGCCGGTCCACGCATTCAACTCGGAAGTATCTGCAAACGTCGCCGGAACATCGCCATCCTGAATAGGCAGGAAATTCTTCTTTGCCTCCACGCCGAGGCTTTTTTCAATGGCGGCAATGAATTCCATAAGCTCGACCGGATCGTTGTTCCCGATATTGAAGACCCGAAATGGCGCGGTGCTGCGCGCAGGGTCCGGATTCTGCGCATCGAAAGCGTCGTCCGGCGTGGCGACGTGATCGAGCGTCCGGATCACACCCTCGACGATATCGTCGATATAGGTGAAATCGCGCCTCATTTTGCCATGGTTGAATACATCGATCGACCTGCCCTCCAGTACAGCTTTCACAAAAAGGAAAAGTGCCATATCAGGGCGGCCCCACGGGCCATAGACCGTGAAGAATCGCAACCCCGTGGTCGGCAGGCCATAGAGATGGCTGTATGTGTGGGCCATCAGCTCGTTGGCCTTTTTGGTGGCCGCATACAGGCTCACCGGGTGATCCACGGAATCGTGCTCGGAAAAAGGCATCCGGGCGTTGCCGCCATATACGCTCGAGCTGGAGGCATAAACCAGATGCCCGACTTTGTTATGGCGGCACCCTTCGAGAATGTTCAGAAAGCCGACCAGATTCGATTCGGCGTAGGCGTGAGGATTAATCAGGGAATACCTTACCCCCGCTTGAGCCGCCAGGTGAATGACCCGGTCGAATTGCTCCTCGGCGAACAGGCGCTCGATACCCGCACGATCCGCCACGTCCAGCTTGACGAAGCGAAAACGCTCATGTGGCGTCAGCGCTGCGAGGCGATCCAGCTTGAGCTGAGGGTCGTAATAGTCGTTGAGATTATCGATGCCGACGACTTCGTCGCCACGCGCCAGCAAGGACAGAGATGCATGCATGCCAATAAACCCGGCAGCACCGGTAACGAGTATTTTCATGGTTGCGCTGGAGGCGATCGTGCCTCGGTTCCGGTTAAAAAAAAGCCAGCGTTGCCGCTGGCGTACTTTAGCGATAACGCGTCTTCCGCGCCTACTTTTTCATTTCGATAACTTTGGCGTATTTGGCAAAACTGTTGAAACAGCCAATCAGAATGTGGATGAAACCTGCCACGCCGTCGCGATATCCACTACGCAAAAAATAGAATTTGAAGAAACGGAAACTCGGACTCAAAACGAGTTTGCTGAACGACACGTCGACGCCCTCGGCCACCAGACTTTGCGCGGCAAGCGTTGTGTAGCGGTTCTGCTTGGCCAGATAAGATTCGATGGTGTCTTCTGAATGGTGCAACAGGTCGCCCTTCAGGCGGCCAATGGGTTCAAGCGAAATGACCTGTTCGTGCACCGCATCGTCGGACCAGCGCGCGTGGCGCCGATCGAACAGGCGCAGGGAGTAATCGGGATAACCCTCACCATGCTTCAGATAACGTCCGAGGAATCGATTGCAGCGGGGGAATTCATACGCCGTGTGCGAAGGCCGGGCCAGCGCCTCGCGCACGCTCTGCTGCAGTTCCGGAGAAACGATTTCGTCTGAATCGATGCACAGCACCCAGTCGTTGCGCGCCTCGTCCACAGCGAATTGCTTTTGCGGCCCGAATCCTCGCCATGGCTCATGAATGACCCGCGCGCCCATGCTGGCCGCCAACTGTTGCGTTCCATCGGTACTGCCGGAATCGACCACCAGGATCTCGTTGCAGAAAGCGAGCGACTCCAGTGTCGCCGCCAATGAGCCAGCGGCGTTGAGCGTGATGAGGACAGCGGAAACGAGCGGACGGTCGGCCATGGATAGCGCAGATATAATTCGCGGACTTGCCATTCTACGTCAGCCGGACGGCGACCACCCTTATCGCTCCCATGCGTTCTGTCCTTCTCGTGAAAACCTCCTCCCTGGGGGACGTCATCCACAACCTGCCAGTAGTAAGTGATCTGAAACGCGTCTGGCCCGACGTGGATGTCGACTGGGTCGTCGAATCGGGATTCGCGGATATTCCACGGCTGCACCCTGGCGTGAATCGAACCATTCCCGTCGCCGTGCGCCGCTGGCGCAAACAGTTTGGCGCCGGCCAGACGTGGCACGAAATCCGTGCATTCCTGGCACAACTGCGCGCCCGTGAATATGACCAGATCATCGACACGCAAGGCCTTGTAAAGAGCGCTCTCATCACCCGCCTTGCGCGAGGAAGTCGCTGTGGCTATTCGCGGCGTGTCGCTCGCGAACCGCTGGCGGCGCTGGCGTATCAATGTCATTTCGATATTGCGCGCGGAACCCACGCCGTGATCCGCAATCGCGCACTGGTTGCGGCAGCATGTGGATACGGGCTCGACATGCCGCTGTCGTACGGCATCGAAGCGCCGGCGGACGTTCCTGCATGGCTGCCCGTGGCGCCATTCGCGGTGCTGCTGACCGCAACCAGCCGCGACGACAAGCTGTGGGACGAGGCCAACTGGATACAACTGGGGCACGCACTGGCTGAACGCGGCATCGTCGCAGTGCTGCCCAGCGGAAATGCCCGCGAACAAAGTCGCGCCGAGCGGCTGGCGCAGGCCATTTCGAACGCTGTCGCGGCGCCGCCCAGCAACATCACCACGCTGGCCGCAGTACTCGGTCGCGCCCGACTGGCGATCGGCGTCGACACCGGCCTGACACACCTGGCCGCAGCGCTCCACGTCCCGACTGCAGCGATATTCGTGGCGACCGATCCTGGGCTCACGGGCGTATACGCACCCGGCCATGCGTTCAACCTGGGCACCACCGGCGCGCCACCTTCACCTGAAGACGTCCTCGCCCAAATGGAGCCTTGGCTGTCATGAACCGGCTGGTCTATTCGTCGCTGTGGGTAGTGGGCATCCCGTTCGCATTGATGCGACTGGCGTGGCGCGCGCGCAAGCAACCGGATTACCTCCGCAATGTGAGTGAACGCTTCGGCGCCATCGCGCGCTCCAAGCGACCGACGCTGTGGATTCATGCGGTATCGGTAGGAGAGACACGCGCTGCACAGCCTTTGATCAAGGCGCTGCGAGGGCGCTTTCCCGATCACGACATCCTGCTCACTCACATGACGCCCACCGGGCGCGCCACGGGTGCGGAGCTGTATGGCAAGGACGAACATATCCGCCAGTGTTATCTGCCGTACGACCTGCCGTGGCTGGTGCGCCGCTTTCTGCAACGCGCCCGGCCCGCCGTCGGCATCGTGATGGAGACCGAGGTCTGGCCCAACCTGCTGCGTGCCGCGCGTAACGCCGGCATCCCGACCTTGCTCGTCAATGCACGACTGTCCGAACGCTCGGCGCGCGGCTATTCGCGCCTTGGACAGTTGAGTCGCCAGGCCTTCGGCGACTTCACGCACATAGGCGCACAAGCCGAGGCCGACGCGACGCGTCTGCGCGATTGCGGCGCAACAGCGGTCAGCGTCACGGGCAACATGAAGTTCGACGTCGAAACGCCGGCCGATGTGGCGACCCGCGGGGATAGGTTCCGGGCTTGGGCCAATGGGCGCCCCGTGCTGCTGGCCGCGAGTACGCGCGAAGGTGAGGAAGACCTGCTGCTGGCGGATTTCGCACGCATGGCCACGAACGATGTCTTGCTGGTGCTGGTGCCGCGCCATCCGCAGCGTTTCGATGAAGTCGCCTCGATGGTCGAACGCCATGGACTGAGCGTGTCGCGCCGCAGCCAGCAAGGCGAAGGGGCCATCGATACGCGCGTATGGCTGGGTGACAGCATGGGCGAAATGGCGGCCTACTACCGCATGGCCGACGTGTGCCTGATGGGCGGGAGCTGGCTGCCCTACGGATCACAAAACCTGATTGAGCCGTGCGCTGCCGGCGTGCCGGTGGTACTCGGTCCAAGCACCTTCAATTTCGCCGACGCGGCTGCCAAGGCATTGGCTGCCGGCGCGGCGATGCAATGCGACAACGTGGATGCCGGCGTCGAAGCCGGACTCGCCTTGCTGGAGAATGCGCCACGACGGGCACAGATGGGAGAAGCCGGCGCACGATTCGCCGCCGAGCACCGGGGGGCGACGGCACGCACGCTGGCCTTGATCGAGAGCGCCCTGGCAGGCGCTCCCGGCGGGTGATCACTTCACCAGCAAGCCGTTGATCTGTTCGACGTCGTCGATCGACAGGGAGCCGGCGGTACTCTTCAGGCGCAACTGACTGATGATCGTGTCGTAGCGGGCCTTGGCAAGCTTCTGCTGCGTGTCGGCCAGAATGCTCTGTGCGTTCAGTACATCGATGTTGATCCGTACGCCGACCTCATAGCCCAGCTTGTTGGCATCGACCGAACTTTGCCCGGAACGCAGCGCCGCCTCATAACCCTTGATGGAGGCCAGTCCGCTGGTCACGCCCAGGTACGACTGGCGCGCGGCCTGCGAAATATTGCGGCGGGCGGTTTCGAGGTCGGATTGGGCCTTGTCTTCGAGCGCGAGGTTTTCACGCACCTTCGACTGCGTGGCGCCACCGGCAAAGATCGGCAGGTTCATCTGCACGCCCACCATGTTGCCTTCGGTGCGCGAGGCCAGTCCGCTGGAAAGGCTGCCGAGGTTGTGGTTGTAGTTGTAGTTGGCGATCAGGTCGACAGTCGGCAGATGCCCGGCGCGGGCACGTTCGACTTCGCGCTTGGCAAATTCCAGCGACAGCTCACTTGCCTGTACATTGGGGTTGGACGCCTGCGCAGCGGTGACCCACTGCTCCATGTCGGCTGGCTGCGGCGGCAGCACCTGCACGCCCGGGCGCAGCGGCGACAAAGATTGCGGCGCGCTGCCGGTAATCACGCGCAAGGCCTCGCGCTTGACCGCCAGATCATTCAGCGCGGCAATCTCCTGGGCCGTGGCGAGGTCATAACGCGACTGGGCGTCATAGACGTCGGTAACGGTCACAGTACCGACCTCGAAACTGCGCTTTGCCAACTGCAATTGCTGATCGCTGGCAGCCTTGAGCGCTTGCACCGACGACAGTACGTCCTGCGAATACAGCACGTCGAAATAGGCTTGCGACACACGCAGGATGAGGTCCATCTGCGCCTGGCTGTACTGGGCCTCGGCGATGGCGACCTGGATATCCCCTTCCTTGGCGCCCACCCAGTTCTGCCAGCGGAACAGCGGCTGCGTGAGCTGCAGCGTGTAGCCATTGGCGTTATAGCGCGCGGACCGATCGAGCGGCTGCGTGGCCTTGCCGTCGTTGTAGCTCGACGACGCCGTCAGGCCGATGGTCGGCAACAGGCCCGCCAACCCCTGCGGCCCCTTCTCGCGGCCAGCCAGCAGGGCGGCCGAGGCGGAGGCGAACTGTGAATCATTGCTGCGTGCATCGCGATACAAGTCGAGCAGGTCAGCGGCGATTGCGCCTTGGGCCAGCAATGCCAGGCCCGTCATTACGGCGATGCGCTTCATGTTGCAGTCCGTCTCCACGAGGGTGAGATCAAAAAAGGGTCAGTATGTCGGCATGGCGGGATCGACCTGCGTGGCCCACGCATGTACGCCGCCGGTGAGGTTATACAGATCCGAGAAACCGCGTTGCGACAGGAACATCGCCACCTGGGCACTGCGCATGCCATGGTGGCAGATGCACACGATGGGTTGCTCGGGGTCGAGTTCTTCGGAGCGCGCCGGAATCGTGCCCATGGGGATGAGCGTCGCGCCTTCGATGGCGCAGACGGCGAACTCGGACGGTTCGCGCACGTCCAGCAGCAGAGGTTTGGCGCGACTATCGTCCGCCAGCCACGCGGCCAGGTCGGGAGCGGAAATCGGCTGCATGCTCAGAAGCGGAAGCTGTCCGGCGCCTGCGCCAGCCGCAGCGCCGGGATCACGGTCTCGAACAACTCGGTGGTCTGCCAGGCGTCATCGCCCGTGCGCACCACCAGACAGGCATGCATGACGGGAGCGGCGCCGACGACGGCAAACAGGCGGCCGCCGTGCTTGAGCTGGGCGAGCAGTTCCTGCGGAATCTCGGGCAATGCGCCCGACACCATGATCACATCGTAGGGCGCACGTTCGGCCCAGCCGAGCGAGCCATCGCCTTCTTCGACGATCACATTGTCCACGCCATTGCGCGACAGGTTTTCAAAGGCGAACTGCGCCAGTTCGGGTTCGATCTCGATGCTGCGCACCCATTCGGCACGCGCGGCCAGCAGCGCCGCCATATAGCCCGAACCGGTCCCGATTTCGAGCACGCTGTCGGTGCTCTTGACGGCCAGCGCCTGCAGCGCCTTGGCTTCGATCTTGGGTGCCAGCATGGTCTGGCCCTTGCCGATGGGCAGTTCGATGTCGGCAAAAGCCAGCGCCTGCTGCGCGGCCGGCACGAACAGTTCGCGCTTGACCAGCATGAGAGTGTCGAGCACGTCGGGGTTGAGGACTTCCCACGGCCGGATCTGTTGCTCGACCATGTTGAAGCGTGCTTGTTCGAAATCCATTATGTGCACTTCCCTTGAAACTACCTTAACCGGCGGATTCTACCTGCTTTGGCCGGCCAAATCTGTTACCGGACCGGGCTGCGCCGGCACCGGCACGCGGTACCAGGCGGCGTACAGCGCAGGCAGGAACAGCAGCGTCAATACGGTTGCCACCAGCAGCCCGCCCATGATCGCCACCGCCATCGGCCCCCAGAACACCGAGCGCGACAGCGGGATCATCGCCAGGATGGCCGTCAGTGCGGTCAGCATGATCGGCCGGAAGCGCCGCACCGCCGAACCGATGATCGATTCCCACGGCGTATGGCCGGCGCGCAGATCCTGCTGGATCTGGTCGATGAGAATCACCGCGTTGCGCATGATCATGCCGAACAAGGCGATCACCCCCAGATTGGCGACAAAACCGAACGGCACGGCGCCGACGAACAGAATCAGCGCTACCCCGATCAACCCGAGCGGGGCCGACAACACCACCATCAGCATGTGCGAGAAGTTCTGCAACTGCATCATGAGCAGCACCAGCACCACGATCAGCATGATCGGCATGACCGCAATGATCGAAGTCTCGCCCTTGGCGCTTTCCTCGGTCGCGCCGCCCTCTTCGATGCGATAACCCAGCGGCAGTCCGGCGCGGATACGGTCGATGGCCGGACGCAACTGGGCGGAGACGTCCGGCGCCTGGACATCGCCGCGCACGTCGGCGCGCACGGTAATGGTCGGCAGGCGGTCGCGCCGCCAGATCACGCCCTCTTCCAGTCCGTACGAAATCTTCGCCAGTTGCGACAACGGGACATAGCGCCCGTCGTGCGTATGCACGTTGATGTCGCCGATCTGTTCGAGCGCATTGCGATCGCTCTCCACGGCGCGGCCCACGATGTCGATCAGTTGATCGCCCTCGCGCATCTGTGTGATGGTCACGCCGCGCAGGATGGTCTGCAGGTATTGCGAAATCT
The DNA here is from genome assembly GCF_041807905.1 of Uliginosibacterium sp. sgz301328. Lineage (NCBI taxonomy): Bacteria > Pseudomonadati > Pseudomonadota > Betaproteobacteria > Rhodocyclales > Zoogloeaceae > Uliginosibacterium > Uliginosibacterium sp. sgz301328. The sequence goes on along the minus strand of NZ_JBGVSA010000019.1, from coordinate 72,962 downwards.
CCTGCGTCGACACGCCCAGCGCGCGGGCACGGTCCTGGTCGACCTCCAGCCGCACCGTCTTCGACAGTTCATTCCAGTCGAAATTGACGTCCGCCGTATGCGCACTGGCGCGCATTGCATCGGCAACCTGATTGGCGATCTGACGGATCTTCTGCAGATCGTCGCCGATCACGCGATATTGGATGGGGAAGCCGACCGGCGGGCCGTTTTCGAGCCGCAGCACGCGACCGCGCACCGAAGGGAACTGCGTGGGGAAGATCTCTTCGAGCCGCGTCTTCACGCGTTCGCGGGCATCCGCGTCGCGCGTCGTGATGACGAACTCGGCCAGATTGTCGGCCGCCATCTGCTGATCCAGCGGCAAATAGAAGCGCGGGCTGCCGCTGCCGATGTAGCTCACGAAATGGCTGACATCATCATCCTTGGCGAGCAAGGCCTCCAGTCGCTTGGCCTGGGCAGTCGTCGCATCGAGCGAAGCGCCCTGCGGCAACCACAGGTCGACGACCAGTTCCGGTCGATTGCTCGACGGAAAGAACTGCTTCTGCACACCCACGGCCATGACGACGCAGGACAGCGCAAAAGCGGCTACCGTGGCAGCGATGGTGATCCACCGATGCGTCACACACCACACCAGCGTGCGGCGGAACATGCGATAGAAGCGGGTGTTGTACAGATCGTGACCGGCGGTCTCGGCGTCGCCCTTGCCGTGGCGGGCGAGCTTGTCGGCCGGCAGCAGGTAGTAGCCGATGAAAGGCGTGAACACCACGGCAACGATCCACGACACCAACAACGCGATCGTCACGACAGCAAAGATCGAAAAGGTATATTCGCCGGCGGCCGATTTGGCGAAGCCCACCGGCATGAAGCCGGCGGCCGTCACCAACGTGCCCGTCAGCATCGGGAAAGCCGTGGAGGTGTACGCAAAGATGGCTGCGCGGAATCGATCCCAGCCATGTTCCATCTTTACGACCATCATTTCGACGGAAATGATGGCGTCATCCACCAACAATCCGAGTGCGATGATGAGCGCGCCGAGCGAAATACGCTGCAGGTCGATCCCTGCCACCTGCATGACGGTGAACGTGATCGCAAGCACCAGTGGTATGGAAAGCGCCACCACCATGCCGGTACGCCAGCCCAGGCTGAAAAAACTCACCGCCAGCACGATGATCACGGCTTCGGCCAGGGCATGGGTGAACTCTTCGATGGAGGACTGGACCACCGCGGGTTGATCCGACACCGTGTGGATATCCACCCCGCGTGGCAACTCTGCTTCGATCTCGCGCATCGCTGCACGCAGATTGCGCCCGAGGCGAATCACATCGCCGCCTTGTGTCATCGCAACGGCGATTCCAACGGCGCTCTGTCCGTTCCAGCGGAACAGCGGATCGGGCGGATCGGCCAGACCGCGCGACACTTCGGCGATATCGCCCAGCCGGAACTGGCGCCCGTTGGCCCAGATGCCGATCTCGCGGATGCTCTCCACCGAATCGAAGGCTCCTGATACCCGCACGCGCACACGGTCGGTGGGTGTCGTGATGTCGCCAGCGGGCGTCAACGTGTTCTGCTTCTGGAGTGCGTCGAACACGATCGCGGGCGAAAGCCCCAGCGTGGAAAGCTTGGCGTGCGACACCTCGATGTAGATGCGCTCGCTTTGCACGCCGAGCAGATCGACCTTCTTCACGTCGGGCACGCGGCGCAGTTCAAGTGCTACGCGATCGGCAATGCGGCGCAGTTCCGGCAGGGAAAAACCATCGCCGGTGAGCGCCACGATGTTGCCGAAGGTATCGCCGAATTCGTCATTGACGAAAGGGCCCTGCACGCCCTGCGGCATGCTCGGTTTGACGTCATCGACCTTCTGCCGCAGTTTGCGCCAGCTCTCGGGCACGGCCGCCGGCGGCGTGCTGTCCTTGAGCAACACGAACACCAACGACTCGCCCGGCTTGGAGTAGCTGCGCAGGGTGTCGACGTAGGGCACTTCCTGCAACTTCTTCTCGACACGTTCGGTGACCTCCTGCTCCACCTGCGTCGCAGTCGCGCCCGGCCAGGCGGTGCGCACGACGGCTACCTTGAACGTGAAACTCGGGTCTTCGTTCTGTCCCAGCGACATGAACGACCAGATGCCCGCAACGGTCAGCGCGACCATCAGGAACGCGACCATCTGCTTGTGGTTGAGCGCCCACTCCGACAGGTTGAAAGACCTCATCGCGTACCGGCTCCGAAGCGCGGTACCTGGGCATCCAGCACGCTGACCTGCTCGCCTTCGGTGAGCTTATGCACGCCCGCGACGACGATACGCTCACCTCCTTGCAGTCCGCTCGAAATGGTCGCGGTGGTTTCCGCGTAGAGCGACACCGTCACCGGCAACAGGTGGACGCGCTTGTTGGCATCGACCACCCATACCGCGGCTTGCTGTCCCTTCTGGAAGATCGCCGCCAGCGGCACCTGCCGGCCGGCCACGCCACCCTGCGGGAAGCTGACCGTTGCCGTCATGCCCAGATCGATGCCGTCCAGTGGGCCGTCCAATGCGATGCGCGCAGCCCAGGTGCGCGTAGCGGGATCGGCCACCGGAGAAATTTCGCGGACATGCCCCTTGAGCGTACGCCCGGGCAATGCCCAGAACGTCACCGCCGCCACCCCGCTCTTGCGTACGGCATCGACGCCGCCTTCGGGCAGCGAGATCGCCACTTCGCGATCGCCATCACGTGCCAGTTTCATCACGGCCTGCCCGGCGGCGACCACTTGCCCCGCCTCTGCCAGTACGGCTGAGACAACGCTGTTCTGATCCGCGCGCAGAACGGTGTATCCGGCCTGGTTGCCGCTGATCGCCGCCTGTGCGCGCGCAGATTTCAATTGCGCCTCTGCCGCGTTCACCTGGGCTTCACGCTGATCGACGACCGACTTGGAAATGAAGTTGCGCTCGAACAGGCTACGCGCTCGGTCCAGTTCGTTGCGCGCCAGAATGAGATTGGCTTCGACCTGTGCAATCTGAGCCTGGGCGGCCTGTACATTGAGCGCGTTGTCCTGCGGATCGAGCCGGGCCAGTTCCGTACCTGCCTTTACCCGCTGCCCCGCATCGACGGAGCGGCGCACCAGCTTACCGCCGACACGGAACGATAAGGTCTGTTCAAAACGCGCCTGTACGGCGCCGCTATACGTGATGGGCACTTCGCCAGCCTGTGCGTCGACGATCTGCGTCAATACGGGCCGGGGCGGCGCGGGCGGCGGCGCCCCCTTTCCGCAAGCCGCAAGCAGGGCTGTGCCAGCGAGCATCATCGACAGGTGCAGCAATCGCATCTTGGTTCCTTGGATTGTGTTTCCGCGCGCCCCCATCGTGCGCGTCATGGGGTGCTTGCCGCCCGAGGGCGCAGTCCGTTCATGAAGATATCGACGTGCGTCTGCAGGTATTCCTCGTAGGGCATTCCAGCCGGTTCGCACAACGCGAACGACTGTTGCCAGATTCCAGCGAACAGCACGGGCGAGAACAGCACATGGCAGAGCATCAGCGGATCACCCTTGCGGAACACGCCGCTGCTCATGCCCAGTTCAAGCGTGTCGACAATCAGGCGCCGCCCCCGGGCGATGACGTTGTCGTAATAGAACTGCGCGACCTCCGGAAAATTGCGCGCCTCGGCCACCATCAACTTGGGGATGCCGCCGGCCGGACTCGATCCGATCAAGTGCCACCACCCGAACACGAGATCGCGCAGCAAGCGCTCGGGGTCGCCTCGACCTTGCTCGAACAGCGCTTCGCCTTCGGCCAGCGAAGGCAGCAGGGCTTCCTGGATGACGGCCTTGAAGAGCGCTTCCTTGCTGTCGAAATACAGGTAGAGGGTACCTTTCGATACGCCCGCGCGCGCAGCGATCTCATCGAGACGGGTCGCGGCAAAACCGCGCTCGACAAAGACGTCCAGCGCGGCAGCCAGCAACTCACCGGGACGCGCCTCCTTGCGGCGCTGTCGTGGTCCGACGGCTGTCACCATGGCCGGCCTCGCGCCATGAAAACCGCCATGGCGGGCACCAGGGGCAGCAAGACCAACTGGACCCTCACCCATCGCATGGCAGGCGCGATTTCGGTGGGTTCGACCGCCGACTGCCGGCCGGCGCTCACTTGCTTGCGCCACCGTGCAAAGCGCATCGTCGGCAAGATCGACAACAGACCAATCAGGACGAAGAGTCCGATCTTGGCGTGGAAGAAACCATTGTGTGCGTAGAACACGGCCGGCTTGTCACCCAGAAAAACTCGCGCCAGCCCAGTAGCGATCACCGCCAAGGCCGTAAGCATGTAGAAGAAATCGAGCCGGGCAAGCCCCTTCACCTGATCCGCGGTCAGGCGCCCCGCCCGGAGCGTGGCCCATTCGGCAGCCAGTACGAAGACCAATGCACCGACAGCCAGAAAATGCAGCAATGCAAGCAAGCTCCACATGGCGCCCCCGGGAAATGACTGACTCGTCAGTCATTATTGGTGACATTTGCGCTTTGTCAACGTCTGTTTCGCGACTGATTTGGGATTGCTCTCTTGGTTCACATCAAAAAAAATAGATAGCAAGTCATCTCAGCCGGGGCTTGCGGCGTTAGTATTCAGAACTATTCTCATTCATACAGCCCGACACTCCATGCAGCTTTCGGCTCTCAAGCGCGGCACGACCGCTGTCGTCGCGGACGTTCAGGACAGCGGACCTGATGACGCGATCGCTCGCCGTCTGCGCGACGTGGGCTTCGTTCAAGGCGAAACGGTGCGGGTACTGCCTTATGGACCGCTAGGCGGCGAACCTTTGTTGGTCATGGTCGGGTCGGCGCGCTTTGCTCTGCGTCGGGTCGAAGCCGATCGCGTCACTGTCACGGATATGCAGGCATGAACTCGACCAGCGCCGCACTGCGCATTGCCCTTGTCGGCAACCCCAACAGCGGCAAGACCGCGCTTTTCAATCGCCTCACGGGCAGTCGCCAGAAGGTCGCCAACTACGCCGGCGTTACCGTCGAACGCAAGGAAGGCCGCTTCGAACTGCCGTCCGGCCGCCACGTACAGGTGATCGACCTCCCCGGCGCATACAGTCTGACTGCCACCAGTCCCGACGAAGCGATCACGCGCGACGTCTGCATGGGCCTGCGCAATGATCAGGACAAGCCCGACATGCTGGTGTGCGTCGTCGACGCCACCAACCTGCGCCTGCATCTGCGTTTTGCGCTCGAATTACGGCAGCTCGGCCTGCCCATGCTGCTGGCCCTGAACATGACTGACGCGGCGGCACGGCGAAACATCCGCATCGATACCGCACGCCTGTCCGAAGGGCTCGGCATGCCGGTGGTCAATACCGTCGCCATCCATCACGACGGCGCGCAGGCGCTGGTCGCTTCGCTCAATGACGTGGCGCCGGCCGTGCCGACGCCGCTGCCTGAAGGCACCGACCTCCACGGCCTGGTACGCCAGGTGCTGACAGACGCGGTGACGCTGCCCATTGACGCACCTTCGCTGGACGAACGCATCGACCGCTGGGCGCTGCATCCGGTGTGGGGCATGCTGATCCTGGCCGTAGCGATGCTGCTGATGTTCCAGGCTGTATATGCCTGGGCTGCGCCGATGCAGGACGCCATCGAGGCCGGCATGGGCTGGCTGGGCGAGGTGGTCGGCAATTACATGCCCGACGGACCGCTGCGCGGCCTGCTGGTTGATGGCGTCATCGCGGGCGCCGGCGGCGTGCTGGTGTTCCTGCCGCAGATCCTGTTGCTGTTCCTGTTCATCCTGGCGCTGGAAGAATCCGGCTATCTGCCGCGCGCGGCGGTGCTGCTCGATCGCTTCATGGTCGCGGCCGGCCTTTCCGGTCGCGCCTTCATCCCCATGCTCTCGAGCTTTGCCTGCGCCGTGCCGGGCATCATGGCCACACGCAGCATCCAGGATCCGCGCGACCGCCTGATCACCATCCTGGTCGCGCCGCTCATGACCTGCTCGGCACGTCTGCCGGTGTACGCGTTGCTGATCGGCGCGTTCATCCCCAGCCGGCAAGTGTGGGGCATATTCAACCTGCAAGGGCTGGTGCTCTTTGCGCTGTATGCCGCCGGCATCGTGAGTGCGCTGATCGTTGCATACGTCAGCAAGCTGTTCATCAAGGCGACCAATGAATCGGCCTTGCTGCTGGAGCTGCCCTCCTATCGCCTGCCGCGAATCCGCAACATCGCCATCGGGTTGTGGGAGCGTGCGCAGATCTTCCTGCGTCGCGTCGGCGGCATCATCCTCGCGCTGTCGGTGCTGTTGTGGTTCATCTCCACGTATCCGACGCCGCCGGCCGACTGGACCGCCCCGGCCATCGATTACAGCTTCGCCGGCCGCATTGGCCACGCGCTTGCCGTCGTATTCGAGCCGATCGGCTTCACGTGGCAGATCTGCGTGGCGCTGATCCCCGGCCTGGCGGCACGCGAAGTCGCAGTCAGCGGGCTGGCCACGGTGTACGCCGTGGCTGGTGGCGAAGAAGGCGGCCAACTGGGCGGCATGTTGGCAAGCCAGTGGGGCCTGCCCACTGCGCTGTCGCTGCTGGCGTGGTACGTCTTCGCACCGCAGTGCATCTCGACGCTTGCCATCATCAAGCGCGAAACCAACGGCTGGAAGATGGTCGCTGTCTCAGCCTTCTACCTGACCGCGCTGGCCTACGGTGCCGCGTGGATCACTTACCGCCTCGCGCTGCTTCTGGCATAAGGACCCGACCATGAACGCCATCATCCAGAACGTCATCCTCGTCGCCATCCTGCTGGCTGCGGCCGGCGTCACCCTCAAGAAAGTCGCTCCGAACCTGTGGAACAAAGCGTTAGGGCGCAACGCAGCCAGCGCAAGCGCGGGCGGGTGCTCCGGGTGCAGCACATGTGGTGGATGCGACAAGGCGTCCAGCCGATGACAAAAAAGGGAGCTTCCGCTCCTTTTTCATTTCAGCCTGCGGCAACCGTCCCGCTCATCGATCGCGCTGGATCAATTCGATCTTGTAGCCATCGGGGTCCTGCACGAAAGCGATGACGGTGGTGCCGTGCTTCATCGGGCCGGCCTCGCGAACGACGTTGCCGCCACGGCGCTTGATCTCTTCGCAGGCCTTGTAGGCGTCTGGCACGGCCAGCGCGATGTGGCCGAAAGCGCCGCCCATCTCGTACTTTTCCACGCCGTAGTTGTAGGTCAGTTCGATCTCGGCGCTCTCTTCGGTCGTGCCATAGCCGACGAAGACGTTGGTGAACTTGCCTTCCGGATGGTCGGACTCCTTGATCACCTTCATGCCCAATACTTCGGTGTAGAACTTGATGGAGCGATCCAGATCGCCGACGCGGATCATGGTGTGGAGAATGCGCATGGAATGACTCCGGAGATGCGATGAAAGGCCGCGCAGTTAGAGCGCGGGGATGAACTGGTGGGCGTCGCGCAGCGCGCCCTTGGGTACTTCGAATTCGGGGTACAGCATACCGACGACCGACCAAAAGCGAGCCGAGTGGTTCATTTCGAGCAGGTGCGAGAGCTCGTGCGCGACGACGTAATCGACCTGCTCGTTGGGCAGATGGATCAGGCGCCAGTTGAGCCGGATGCCGCTGCGTTGCGAGCAACTCCCCCAGCGCGTGCGCGCATTGGTCAGGCGCAGCGCAGGGATACGCACCTGCGGGGCGAATTGATGCAGCCGCCAGGCGAACTCCTCGACCCGCCCTTTGAAATACGTGAGCGCAAAACGCTGCAGCGCACGCATCAGTACGAGCTTGGCCTGCGTGGCGTTGGGCGCGGTGATGTGGAGCTCGCGGCCGTAGAAGCCTTCGATCCATTCCGCACGATTGGCGCCCGTCTGGATACGCACGGCGCAAGATGCGCCGAGCACGTAGATGCGCATGCCGTCCGCGACCTGCGCCGGCAGCGGTTGCGGACGTGCCGCAAATTCGCCGAGCTTTTCGAGAATCCAGTCCGCCCGCTCGCGCACGAAACCTTCTGCCTCGCGCACCGACACTCGCAGCGGGATACTCACCGTCAGACCCCGCTTGTCGATGGTCAGGCCCAGCGTGCGGCGCTGGCTGCGGCGCAAGGTGTAGTCGACCTCACGTCCGGACAGCACGATGCGGCGGCGCTCCGCCTCACGACCGTCGGCACTCTTCTTGAAGAGGGCTTGCGGACGCGTCGTCATGCGTTCAACGGACCTCGGCAGCCGCGGTAGCCACCGCCTGCTGTCCTGTGTAGTGATGCGGAAAAAGCCGGCGCATTTCGCCTTCGATCCACGTCTCGGTGAGGCTATTGACCTCTTCCGGTGTGCGGCCAGCCGTCTCGATGATCGGCCCGATGCTCACCACGACCTCGCCCGGCCGCTTGATGAACGCGTTGCGACGCCAGAACTCCCCGGCGTTGTGCGCCACCGGCACCACCGGCACGCCTGCCTCGCAGGCCAACGTGGCGCCGCCCACCTTGTAACGGCGCGCCGTGCCGATGGCTGCGCGCGTCCCTTCGGGGAACACTACCACCCAGAAGCCCTCGGCCAGACGCTGCTTGCCCTGCTGCACGACTTGCGCCAGAGCGTCGCGCCCGGCGGCGCGGTCGATCGACACGATCGGCATCTGCGCCAGCCCCCAGCCGAAGAACGGAATCTTCAGCAGCTCTCGCTTGAGCACGAAAGCCACGGGCGGGAAGATCTCCTGCATGGCGATCGTCTCCCACGCCGACTGATGCTTGCACAGGATCACCGCCGGCTTGGCGGTCATGTTCTCTTGCCCGATCACCCGGTAGCGGATGCCGAGCACCACCGGCAACACGCGCATCATGATGCGAGCCCACCCGGAGATGATGCGGTAGCGCGTCTGCGGCGGGAACGGGAAGGTGGCGGTGGCGATAATCGCGTACGGCAGCGTCAGAACGATGATGACGAGCGCGAAGAGGATCGAACGAAGGATATTGAGCATTGGGGCCAGGGAAGTAGTACGGGCCGGCGGGCTGCTGGCGTATATCAGAACCGGCCCGCCCGCCGCCGAGTGGCTGCCATTGTAGCCGTCGGCGGCGCGGTATCGGATATTTCGGACGACGCCCGGATCACTCGCGCGCCAGCAGGTGGTCGACGACGGCAGCAAGGTTCGCAAAGACCTGCGTTCCTTCCGGCAATTCGCCGTCGGCCTGCGTCTTTTCGCCCTTGCCCGTCAACACCAGGTACGGCCTGCAGCCTGCCGCGATGCCGGCTTGCAGGTCGCGCAGACTGTCGCCCACGGTTGGTAGGCCGGTCAGGTCCACATTGAAGCGGGCCGAAATCTGGTTGAACATGCCGGGCTTGGGCTTGCGGCACTCGCAGGTCGAATCGGCCGAGTGCGGGCAAAAGAAGATGGCGTCGATCCGCCCACCTGCCTGAGCCACGGCCTTCATCATTTTGTCGTTGATGGCATTGAGCGTGTCCATGTCGAACAGACCGCGTCCGACGCCGCTCTGGTTGGTAGCCACGACGATGCGGTAGCCTGCCTCGGCCAGTCGGCCAATGGCTTCGAGGCTGCCCGGAATCGGCTTCCACTCCTCTGGCGACTTGATGAACTGGGCGGAGTCGAAATTAATGACGCCATCGCGGTCGAGGATGATGAATTTGTGAGGCATCGATCGCTCCTCAGGCCGACAGGCGCGAAATGTCGGCCACCTGGTTCATGACCTCGGCCAGGCGCCCCAGCAATGCAAGTCGGTTCTGGCGCACTTCTTCGTCCTCCACGTTGACCATCACTTCATCGAAGAAGCGATCCACCGGTTCGCGCAGCGCCGCCATGCGCACCAGCGCACCCGTGTAATCGCGCTGGACAAAGGCATCGCGAATGGCGGGAGCATGTTCGATCGACCAGTGCACCAGCGCACGCTCGGCGTCTTCGCGCAGCAGGCCCATCTTGGCTTCGCCTTCCGGCGCGGGGGACTTCTTCAGGATGTTGACGATGCGCTTGTTGGCAGCGGCCAGCGCGGCGGCTTCCGGCAGCTTCTGGAATTCCACCACCGCGCGCAGGCGCGCCACCACTTCCTGCAGCGGCGGCTGCAGCGCGATGACGGACTCCACCGTGGTTGCGCCGTAGCTCGGCGCCAACTGGTTCCAGTAACGTTCGTAAATGAACTGGCGCACCTCGTCGACTGTGCTCTCGGCCAGCAGCCCTTGCGGGAACACCGAAGCAGCAAAGCTCAGCAGCGCCGTCAGGTCGGGCGATTTGTTGCCGATCAGCTCGAACGACTTGATCACCGACAGTGCATGGCGGCGCAATGCGAACGGGTCCTTGTCGCCCGTGGGCTTGAGGCCGATGCCCCAGATGCCGACCAGCGTTTCCACGCGGTCGGCAATGGTCAGCGCCTCGCCGACGAGGTTGCTCACCGCCGTCGTCTCGTCGCGGCGCACGAGGTATTGCGTGGCAATGGCGTCTGCCACCTGCGCGTCCTCGCCGTCGTGACGGGCGTAATAGCCGCCCATGATGCCTTGCAGCTCGGGGAATTCGCCGACCATGTCGGTCAGCAGGTCGGCCTTGGCAAGTTCCGCCGCGCGGTCGGCGAGCTTGACGTCGCAGCCGATGCGCTCAGCCACCCAGCGCGCGATGGCGCGCACGCGTTCGACGCGCTCGCCCTGCGTGCCCAGCTTGTTGTGATAGACGACCTTCGACAGGCCCGGCACGCGCGAAGCGAGCGACTTCTTGCGGTCCTGGTCGAAGAAGAACTTGGCATCGGCCAGGCGCGGACGCACCACGCGCTCGTTCCCGCCAACCACGGCGGAAGCGTCGGCCGGGCGGATGTTGGACACGATCAGGAACCTGTTGGTCAGGCGGCCGTCGGCATCCAGCAGCGGAAAGTACTTCTGGTTGGCCTTCATCGTCAGGATGAGGCACTCCTGCGGCACTTCGAGGAAGCGCTCTTCGAAGGTGCCGACGAGTACGTTGGGGCGTTCGACAAGCGCCGTCACTTCGTCCAGCAGCGCATCGTCGTCGATCGGCGCCACGCCGCCGCCGACTTCTTCGGCCGCACGCTTCAGTTGCAGCGAGATTTCGGCACGGCGATCGGCAAAGCCGGCGATCACGGCGCCGTCGCGCTCCAGTACTTCGGCGTAGGCATCGGCATTCTGGATCGTCACGATCTTGTGCCTGGCTTCGAAGCGATGCCCCTGGGTCGTATTGCCCGCACTCAGGCCCAGCACGCTCACCGGCACCACGCTGTCGCCATGCAATGCCACCAATCCGTGCGCAGGGCGCACGAAGTTCACGGTCGTCCAGCCGTCGGCCAACTGGTAGCCCATGACCTTGGGGATCGGCAGCTTGGCCAGCGCCTCTTCCAGTGCCTTTTGCAGACCTGCGGCCAATTCGGCGCCCGCCTGCACGCTATCGAAGAACAGCGCTTCGGCCTTGCCGTCGATGGCACGCTTGAGTTGCGGCACGACGCTGGCATCTGCACCGAGCGCGGCAAGGCGCTTGAGCAGCGCTGGGGTCGGCTGACCATCGGCGTCCAGGCCCACGCTCACCGGCATGAGTTTTTGCGACACCGGCTTGTCGGCAGCGCGTGCCGCCACATTGGCGACGTGCACGGCCAGACGGCGCGGCGAGGCAAACGGCGTCACCACCGAGTCGGCAGCGGCAAGCCCTTGCGCCTTGAGGCCATCGGCGAGCACGCTGGCAAACGATTCGCCCAGGCGCTTGAGGGCCTTGGGCGGCAATTCTTCAACGAAGAGTTCAACGAGCAGATTGTTGTTCACGGACATTACGCAGCCTCCTTCTTCGGGAGTTGCGCGACCCATTCTGGCGGCGCCATGGGGAAGCCCAGGCGCTCGCGGGATTCGAGGTAACTCTGCGCGACGCTGCGCGCGAGGTTGCGGATGCGGCCGATGTAGGCGGCGCGCTCGGTCACGGAAATCGCGCCGCGCGCATCGAGCAGGTTGAAGGTGTGCGCGGCCTTGAGCACTTGTTCATATGCCGGCAGCGCCAACTGCTGCTCCATCAGGTGCTTGGCCTGTTTTTCGTATGCGCCGAAGGCGGTGAAGAGGAACTCGGCGTCACTGTGCTCGAAGTTGTACGTCGATTGTTCGACTTCGTTCTGGTGGAACACATCGCCATAGGTCAGCGTGCGTTCGACGCCATTTTCGGTCCAGCGCGTCCACACCAGGTCGAAGACGTTTTCCACGCCCTGCAGGTACATGGCCAAACGCTCGATCCCGTAGGTGATTTCGCCCGTGATCGGCTTGCAGTCAATGCCGCCGACCTGCTGGAAGTAGGTGAACTGCGTCACTTCCATGCCGTTGAGCCAGACTTCCCAGCCCAGGCCCCAGGCGCCGAGCGTGGGATTCTCCCAGTCGTCCTCGACAAAACGTACATCGTTCCTGGTCAGGTCGAAGCCGAGCGCTTCGAGCGAACCGAGGTAGAGATCCAGGATGTTGGCCGGCGCCGGCTTGAGCACCACCTGATACTGGTAGTAGTGCTGCATGCGGTTGGGGTTTTCGCCGTAGCGACCGTCCTTGGGGCGGCGGCTGGGCTGCACGTAGGCGGCGCGCCACGGCTCCGGGCCGATGGCGCGCAGAAAGGTGGCGGTGTGGCTGGTGCCCGCGCCCACTTCCATGTCGTAGGGTTGCAGCAAGGCGCAGCCTTGCGCGCCCCAGTAACTCTGGAGCTTGAGGATGATTTCCTGGAATGTCGGTTTGACGCTCATGGCGGTCCTCGGCCTTCAATGGCCGGCGCGATACGCAAAACCCGGCATTTTACAGCCATTGCGCCCCCTTCATGCGCCCGGCCACAAACTTGAGCCAGACGGATGACGCCCCGGCGGCGGGTATAATTGCGGTCTTTGCCCCTTTGGAGCCCGCCCCATGAAGCCGCTGTTCGAATCCGACATCAAAAGCCTGCCACTGCTGGGGCGTGGCAAGGTGCGGGACATCTACGCCGTGGGCGAAGACAAGCTCCTGATCGTCACCACCGATCGCCTGTCGGCTTTCGACGTGATCCTGCAGGACCCGATTCCGCGCAAGGGCGAAGTGCTCACCCGTACCGCCCTGTTCTGGTTCGACAAGCTGGGCCACATCCTGCCCAACCAGCTGACCGGCATCGCGCCGGAAGACGTCGTCGCCGCCGATGAGCGCGAACAGGTTGCCGGCCGCTCGCTGGTGGTCAAGCGCCTCAAGCCCCTGCCCATCGAAGCCGTGGTGCGTGGCTATGTGATCGGCTCGGGCTGGAAGGACTACGTCGCGACCGGCAAGATCAGCGGCATCACGCTACCAGTAGGCCTCCAGCAGGCGGCAAAGCTGGAGCAGCCGATCTTCACGCCATCGACCAAGGCCGAACAGGGCACCCACGACGAGACCATCGAATTCGCCGAAGTCGAACGCCTGCTCGGCGCCGCACTCGCCGCCAAGGTGCGCGACGTGGCCATCCGCCTGTACTCGGAGGCGCGCGACTACGCCGCCACGCGCGGCATCATCATCGCCGACACCAAGTTCGAGTTTGGTCTGGACGAAGCCGGCACGCTGTACCTGATCGACGAAGCCCTGACGCCGGATTCGTCCCGCTTCTGGCCGGCCGACAGCTACCGCGAGGGCATTTCTCCGCCGTCGTTCGACAAGCAATTCGTGCGCGATTACCTGGAAACGCTGGACTGGAACAAGCAGGCGCCTGCGCCCAAGCTGCCGGCCGACGTGCTGGACAAGACCAGCGCCAAGTACATCGAAGCCTACGAGCGCCTGACCGGCAAGGCACTCTGACCGGAATACGGGCCGGCCAATGCAGGCCGGCCCGACGGCGTCGCCGGCTCCTGCCGGATACACGCCGAGCATCATGCCCGCCCGTCTCCAGCGCCCTATTGGCAATAGCGCGCGCCTCGGTCTATGCCTGAAGGGCAAGCCCCTCCTCCGGAGACGACCATGGACCACCCACTCCAGCATCACATGGACAACGTGCCGCGCGTGGCAGCCAACGTCGTCGAGATCTCACGACCACTCAAATGGCTGGCGCGAGGCGCACGGGACATGGCGGCAAGCCCCGGCACCAGCCTCATGTACGGTGTGTTCTTCGCTGCGGTCGGATACATCATCCTCAACTACGTATCCGCCCAACCCTATCTATTCACCGCCGCGGTGTCCGGCTTCATGCTGGTCGGCTCGCTGGCCGCCGCCGGGCTGTATGAGGTGTCGCGACGGGCAGAGAACGGCATGCACACCAGCCTGGGCGAGTCGCTCAACGGACTGGCGCGCAATGGTGACTCGCTTTTCTATTTCGGCCTGATCCTGGCGATCGCCATGATCAGTTGGGAGCGCCTGTCGGCGATTCTGTTCGCACTGTTCTATCACGACGACGTGCCCAACATGGCGAACTTCTACCGCGAGGTGTTCTTCTCCGGGCGCTATACCACGTTCGTATCGGCCTATCTGATCATTGGCGGCGCGCTGGCGACGCTGGTGTACGTGCTGTCGGCCGTGTCGGTTCCGCTGCTGATGGACCGCGACATCGATGTGGTGACTGCGATGATGGCAAGCGCCCAGGCCGTCGGCCACAACCTCGCCGCGATGGCGCTATGGGCGATCCTGCTGGTGGTCTTGATGGCGATCGGTTTCGCCACCTACATGGTCGGAATGATTTTCATGCTGCCGCTGGCAGGGCATGCAACGTGGCATGCCTACCGCGACCTGATTGAGCGAGAGACGTAAGGGCCTTGCGTCAGGCAGTGAGCATCGCCAGCGCTGCCGCGCGCTGCACGCGTGCCTCATCGAGCAGGCGCGAGACGAGATTCGCATCGACACCCTCGAAGGCACTCTCGCGCAGCGCCATCTGCATGTCGAGCGACACGGTCGAGAACGGGTTGGGCACGGGCGAGGCGGTATTTGCCAGGTACAGCACGTCGGCCAGCCCGGCGGGCGGCCAGTTGGGGCCGTAGATCTCCTGCATCTCGAGGGCGTCGACGATCATCTGCGGTGTACCGAGCGCGCGCAGCACGGCCTGACCGACCGGCTTGTGCCAGAAGACGATCAGCTCGGACAGCTCGCCGTCGTCTTCAAGCAGTTCGGGGAACTCATGGACGCGCGACAACAGATAGAACTGGCCAATGTCGTGCACCATACCGGCCAGCAGCGCCGTATCAGGCCGCACCGCGCCATCCAGTTGCAGAGCGACGGCATAGGCCAGCGAGGCCACTTCGAGCGTATGGCGCCAGAGCTGTTCAGCCAACCGCCAGACGGGGGCAAATTCCAGCGCCGTCGCCAGTTGATCGCCGATGACGGCGATGGCCAGCGTGCGAGCGTGGTTCAGGCCCACCCGCATGAGAGCGCGTTGCACGTCGGTGACTTCCACCGCCTGCGGGTTGAAGAAGGTGGAATTGGCCATACGTAGCAGTTTCACCGACAGCACGGGCTCCAGCCCGATGATGCGGGCCACCGAGACCATGCTGGCCTCGGGTTCGTCGAGCGCGCGACGCACGCGCACGGCGGCCTGCATGCTGGTGGGAAACACGAACTCGCCGGTCGCCAGTTCCTTTTCGATGGCGGCGTTGAACGCTGCACGCCGATTGGTTGTCTCGTTCATGAGTCCGGATCATCCGCTGTGTAAGGCTCTGGGCCCCGGCGCTATGCAAGACAGGGTCCGAGGCTTGGTTGCAGCCCGTTGCGACAACATTGGTCTGGCAGGGCCAAGGCCAATGGGCTGCACTGTATTCGAGGTTCGTATTTTCGGCACAATCAGCTTTATCTTCAGCCATTAACTGACATTCGGTCGCCCACATCATGAGTAATCCGCTTCTTGACCTCTCCGGTCTGCCGCACTTCGACCTCGTCCGACCCACGGACGTCGCTCCCGCCATCCGCCAGCGCCTGGAAGAGAACCGCGCCCTGACGGCCCGGCTGGAGGGCGATGAAGTAGCGGCCACGTGGGACGATTTCGTTGCGCCCATGGTCGATGCCGGCGAACGCTTGGGTCGCGCCTGGGGCGTGGTCAGCCACCTGCATGGCGTGATGGACACGCCCGCCTGGCGCGATGCCTACAACGAAATGCTGCCCGAGGTGACGCGCTACTACGCCGAGCTGGGCCAGAACCTCAAGCTCTTCGACAAATACCGCAGGCTCGCCACCAGCCCCGAATACGCGAAACTGCCGCCGGTGCGCCGCAAGATCGTCGACAACGAACTGCGCGATTTCCGTCTCTCCGGCGCCGAGTTGCCCGAAGACCAGAAGCCCCGGTTCCAGCAGATCCAGGAAGAATCCGCCGCACTGGCGGCCAAGTTCTCCGAGAACGTCCTGGACGCCACCAACGCCTGGCACGAGCACGTCGAAGACGAATCGCTGCTGGCCGGCATCCCTGCCGACGCATTGGCTGCCGCGCGCGCCGCGGCCGAACGCGCCGGCAAGTCGGGCTGGGTCTTCACGCTGCACATGCCCTCGTACCTGCCGGTCATGCAATACGCCGACAACCGCGAATTGCGGGCCCGCATGTATCGCGCGTATGCCACGCGCGCATCCGAGTTCTCGGCCGAAGTCGGTCACCCTGAATGGGACAACAGCCCCAACATCGACCGCATCCTCGCCCTGCGGGCCGAAGCCGCGGCCATGCTCGGCTACGACAGTTATGCCGATGTGTCGCTGGTCGCCAAGATGGCGCAGAGCCCGGACGAGGTCAAAGCCTTCCTGCGCGATCTGGCACAACGCGCCAAGCCGTTCGCCCAGCGCGACGTCAAGGAGCTGACTGCCTTCGCCGCCCGTGAGCTGGGCCTTGGCGAACTGCAACCGTGGGACGTTGCCTACGCCTCGGAGAAATTGCGCCAGGCGCGCTATGCGTTCTCCGAACACGAAGTGAAGCAGTACTTCCCGGAGCCGATGGTGCTGCGCGGGCTCTTCTCGGTCATCGAAAGCCTCTACGGCGTATCGATCAGTCCGGACAAGGCGCCGGTATGGGACCCGCACGTACGCTTCTTCCGTATCGAGCGGCAGGTCGCCGGCAAGGAGGAACTGGTCGGCCAGTTCTACCTCGATCTCTACGCCCGCGAAACCAAGCGCGGCGGCGCCTGGATGGACGAAGCCATCACCCGCCGCCGCCAGGGCACGGGGCTGCAGACGCCAGTGGCTTATCTGGTGTGCAACTTCCCCGGCCCGGTGGGCGACAAGCCCGCCACCTTTACCCACGATGACGTCATCACCCTTTTCCACGAATGCGGCCACGGCCTGCATCACCTGCTCTCGCGTGTCGAAGAACTGTGGGTATCGGGAATCCGCGGCGTGGAGTGGGACGCGGTCGAACTGCCCAGCCAGTTCATGGAAAATTTCTGCTGGGAGTGGGACGTGCTACAGGGCATGACGGCCCATGTCGACACCCAGCAGCCACTGCCGCGTGCGCTCTATGACAAGATGATCGCGGCCAAGAACTTCCAGAGCGGAATGCAGACCGTCCGGCAGATCGAGTTTGCCCTGTTCGACATGCGCATCCACCATGAGCACGTGCTCGGCAAAGCGCGTCCGGTCATGCAGATCCTGCAGGAAGTGCGCGACGAAGTCGCCGTGTTGATGCCACCGGCGTGGCACCGCTTCCCGCAGAGCTTCAGTCACATCTTCGCAGGTGGTTATGCGGCCGGTTACTACAGCTACAAATGGGCCGAGGTGCTGTCTGCCGATGCCTTCGCCGCGTTCGAAGAAGCCAGCGGCGTGGCCGGTTCGGTGCTGGACCGCGCAACGGGCGAGCGCTTCCTGGCCGAAGTACTTTCGGTCGGCGGGTCGCGCCCGGCGCTGGAGAGCTTTCGCGCATTCCGCGGACGCGATCCGAAGGTCGACGCGCTGCTCCGCCACAGCGGCATGGCCCAATCAGCCTGAACCAGAGCGGGCCGGAAACACGGACGCCCGCACCGGCGGCGGGCGTCGAGCTGAAAGGTATAGATCGATGTATCGAACGACAGTGGGTTTTGTCTGCGTCATGCTGGCGCTGGTTGCGGCCAGTGTGGCGAGCGCCGAGGTCTATCGCTGGGTCGACAAGAACGGCAAGGTCAATTACTCGGACAATCCGCCACCGGACGCCAACATCGAACAACGCAAGCTCAATGACAACAAGATGGGGGCCGACAAGTTGTCATTCGAAACCCGCCGCGCGATGGAGACCTTCCCGGTCACGCTCTATACCAACCCTGACTGCAAGGAGTTCTGCGACAAGGCCCGCGCGCTGCTGGCCGCGCGCAAGGTGCCCTACTCCGAGAACAGCGTGGTGACGCAGGACCAGATCGATGCCCTGCTCAAGCTCACCGGCAATAAGGAGCCGCGCGTACCGGTGCTGACCGTCGGCCGCAAGACGATCGATGGTCTTGAGCCGAATTCATGGAACGCGGCGCTCGATTCGGCGGGGTACCCGAAGTAAATGGCGAGCGGGCCGACGCATCTGCCGACGGCCCTTTCTAATGCGCGCTCGTGTTGCGAGCGTGGTCGGGCAAGCAGTTTCGAGACAGCCTGTGGCCGCAGAACATTCGGCGTGCGGTTCTCACCTGCCCGGATCGAACCGGCTGTATTTCTTGATCGCCTGGTTGATTTCCTGGATCGCCTGTTCGATTTCGTTATCGGACAGATTGGCCGCATCCGGCGCGCGACCGCGCGCGAAACCTTCCATCTGGGTGGTGACCGAATCGACCGGCATGGTCGCCGTGGAAATGCTCGCCGGCAGGCCGTCGGCGTAGTCCTCGTGCCAGCGCATCGACAGCATCGACAGGTTGTCGCAGGTTTCCCCTCCGGTGTGCTGCGCCTCATCGAGAAGGCGCGGCGACACCTTGAGGATGTCCGCTTCGCCCATCTGGTGGGCGATTTCGTCATTGGGCAGATTGCCCCAGACACCGTCCGAACACATCACGATCAGGTCGTTGGCGAACAGCGGCATCGGCGAGGAAAACTCGATCTGCGGCGAATGGCTGCCGCCCAGGCAGCTGAAGATGCGGTTGCGCGCCGGGTGGCGGGCGGCTTCTTCCTCGGTGATCAGGCCCTGGTCGAGCATCAGTTGCAGGCGCGAGTGGTCGCGCGTCTGCGCAATCGCCCGGCCGCGCCGCACCAGGTAAAGGCGCGAGTCACCGGCATGCGCCCAGAAAGCCACGCTGTTCTGCACCACGCAGGCCACGATGGTGGTGCGCGGTGCTTCGGGCAGCCCCTTGTCGAAGGCGTAGTCGAGGATGGCGTTGTGCGCGTTCGACAGCGAGCGCGACAGGAACATCAATTCATCGCGCAGCAGCGGCTGCGCATTACGCTGGAAGGCTTCGATGATGTATTGCACCGCGATCTGGGCGGCGATTTCACCGTACAGATGACCACCCATGCCGTCGGCGACGACCATCAACAGCGCTTCGCGGGTGTAACTGTAGGCGACGCGGTCCTGGTTGTTGGGCCGGCTGCCGGCCCGGCTCTCTTGGTAGATCGTGAATTTCATGATTTGCCGATGAGTGCGCGCAGACGATTGCCAACGATGTCGATGAGGCGGGCGGGCGGCTCGGGGGCCGCCACGCGGGCGCGCGTGAGCAGGGCCTTTTGCAGGGCGTAGACGCTCTGCGGGCGGTCAAGCGGGTTCAATTGCAGGCACCAGTCGATGGTTTCGAGCAAATGCGCGGAGTACTGGCCCGCGAAACGCTTGGTCGCCCACTCGATGGTGTCCTTTTTGATGCGTTCGTCCGAACGTTGCGGAGCATGGCCGGCCAGACAGGCATACATGGCGGCACCCGTGCTGTAGATGTCGCTCCACGGGCCCAAGTGTTCGCGGTCGTTGAACTGTTCGGGCGGCGCAAACCCCGGCGTGTACATGGGCTTGAGCATCGGCGTGTCGGCGGCCAGCGTCTGGCGGGCCGCGCCGAAGTCGAGCAGTACCGGCGTGCCGTCGTTGCGCAGGTAGATGTTGGAAGGCTTGATATCCAGGTGCAACAGCTTGTGTGCATGGACTTCCCGCAGACCATTGAGCAGCCGGGTGAATACGCCGCGGATCAGGCGCTCCTTGACCTCGCCGCGGTTGCGCTGGATGAAGTCCTGCAGCGTACGGCCGCGCTCGAACTGCATCACCATGTAGACGGTGTTGTTGGCGCGGAAGAAATTCAACACCCGGACGACGTTCGGATGCATCAGCTTGGCAAGCGCGCGGCCTTCCTCGAAAAAGCACTTCATGCCGTAGCGGAATGCCGCCTGGTGTTCTTCGGTGATTTGGGGCTCGATCTCGCCTTCCTTGCGCAGCGCCAGCGAGTTGGGCAGGTATTCCTTGATCGCGACGGGCGTGCCGTCGGCGTCCATGGCGAGGTACACGATCGAAAAGCCGCCCAGGCTCAATTGCTGTTCGATGCGGTATTGCTCCAGCTGAAAGCCGGACGGCAGTGGGCTATTTGCTTGAGACGGCATGTGTCTGGGCGTTATGATCCGACAAGCGGCGGCTTTTTCAGGTTGTACAGCTATTCGGGCAGTGCGATTTCGGCCTCGCCCGCCGCTCATTCGATCACACGGATAATTCCAATGGTATATAGCATGACGGGCTACGCGGCCCTCTCGCGCGACGTTGGCCGCGCGGTGATGCAAATCGAACTGCGTAGCGTCAATTCTCGTTATCTCGACCTCGCCTTCCGCATTGGAGAGGACCTGCGCTTCGCCGAGCCCATCGTTCGCGAACTGATCGGCGCGAGCCTAACACGGGGCAAGGTCGAATGCCGCATGAGCCTACAGGCGGCGACCGCCGGCGAAGCCTCCATCTCTGTTAACGGCGACGTACTCGAACAACTGAAGCTGGCGCAGGCGCAGGTGCAGGCTGCGTTTGGTCAGGCTACCTTGCTGTCGGTGGGCGAAATCCTGCGCTGGCCGGGCGTATTGGCCGAAGACGCGCTGCAGGCCGAGGCCCTGGCGCCCGAAGTACAGGCGCTGGCGCGCGCCGCCCTCGACGAACTCCGCGCCACCCGCGCTCGCGAAGGCGAAAAGCTCGTCGTCATGCTGCTCGACCGTGTGTCGCTCATGCGTGAACGCGTGGCCGCTGCCGAACCCATCGTGCCCGCTGCCGTGGCTGAATATCGCGAACGCATGACGCAGCGCCTGCGCGAAGCGGTGGCATCGCTCGACGAAGACCGTATCCGGCAGGAAGTCACCCTGTTTGCCCAGCGCGTCGACGTGGCCGAGGAAATCACCCGCCTGTCGGCCCACCTCGACGAAGTCGAACGGGTGCTCAAGAAAGGCGGCGCGGTCGGCAAGCGGCTCGATTTCCTCATGCAGGAACTCAACCGCGAGGCCAACACGCTGGCGTCGAAATCTGTGTCGACGGAACTGACCTCGATCGCCGTCGACCTCAAGCTGTATATTGAACAGATGCGCGAACAGGTCCAGAACCTCGAGTGACATCCGCGCCGGCTTGTGGCGACGTCGTCGCGACAGGTCTGACGCGACGACGCAACGGATATATGACAGGCATTCTCTACATCGTTTCGGCGCCTTCCGGCGCCGGCAAAACCACACTGGTCCGCGGGCTTCTCGCGACCGACCCGGCAGTACGGCTGTCCATTTCATACACCACGCGGGCCCCGCGTACGGGCGAAGAACAAGGCGTGGCCTACAACTTCACCGATGTGCAGCGCTTCATGGCGATGCGCGAAGCGGGCGAATTCATCGAGTGGGCGGAGGTCCATGGCAACTACTACGCCACTTCCGCCCCTTGGCTGCGCAGCCAGCTTGAAATGGGCCAGGACGTCCTGCTCGAAATCGACTGGCAGGGCGCCGAGCAGGTAAAGCGCCAGTTTGCCGACGCGGTGGGCATTTTTATCATGCCGCCGTCGTACGAAGTACTCGAATCGCGCCTGCGCGGACGGGGTACCGACCACCCGGATGTGATCGCCCGCAGGCTCGATGCCGCCCGCGACGAGATGCGCCGGGTGAACGACTTTGATTACGTTATAATTAACAATGACTTGCAGGAAGCAACTGCGGATCTGTGTGCGGTGGTACGTGCAGCACGCCTCAAAACGGCCATTGCACGGGCCCGCCACCCCGGTGTCTTCCTTCCAGACGCCTAGCGCGTTATAAGGTTTGTAGGCCATGCATTGCGCTCCCCGGAGCGCTTGAAGTGGCCGCCGCGGACCCCAACTGTTTTTTCTTCAGGAGTTCTACATGGCCCGTATCACGATCGACGACTGCCTGCGCAGGGTTCCCAACCGCTTCCAGCTCACCCTGGCTGCGACCTATCGCGCCCGTCAACTGGCCGCCGGCAGCTCGCCCCTGATCGAAGCCGACCGCGACAAGCCCACCGTGACCGCGCTGCGTGAAATCGCCGCCGGCAAGGTCGGCCTGGAAATGCTCAACCGAGGTCAGGCGTAAGCCTGGGGCGGGACGGGAGGAACCTGTATGGAGCCGGCTCCCCGCGTCCCGCATGCGCCTGCCAAAACGACCAAGTCGACGGGGCCCCGCCTGACGGTCATCGAAGGCGAAATCACCGACATGGCGCCCGCCAACAACGGCGAAGGCGCGGTCAGCCTTGAAGCGTCGGAGTTCGCTCGCCTCAAGGCGCAGGCCAGTCGTTACCTCAAGCCGGAAGAACTCGACCGGCTCGAAGCGGCCTATCACTTGTCGGCGGATGCCCATTCCGGGCAGTTCCGTATCAGCGGCGAGCCCTACGTCACGCACCCACTGGCCGTCACGCAGATGCTGGCGACCTGGCACCTCGACGTGCAGGCGCTCATCGCGGGCCTGCTGCATGACGTGATGGAAGACACCGGCGTCACCAAGGACCACATCGCGGGCGAGTTCGGCAAGACCGCCGCCGATCTGGTCGATGGCGTCTCCAAGCTCGACAAGCTCGAATTCCAGTCATACAAGGAAGCCCAGGCCGAGAACTACCGCAAGATGTTCCTGGCCATGGCGCGCGATGTGCGCGTCATCCTCATCAAGCTGGCCGACCGCCTGCACAACATGCGCACGCTCGATGCCGTGCGGCCCGACAAGGCCCGCCGCATCGCCCGCGAGACGCTCGAGATCTACGCCCCGATCGCCAACCGGCTCGGGTTGAATACGATCTACCGCGAACTGCAAGAGCTGTCGTTCCGCCACATCCACCCGATGCGCTACCGCGTGCTCAGCAAGGCGCTGCGGCAGGCGCGGGGCGATCGCCGCGAGATGGTGGCGCGCCTGATGGGCAGCATCCAGGAACGACTCGAACAGTGGCACGTAGAGGCCGAAGTCCACGGCCGCGAAAAGCATCTCTACGGCATCTACCGCAAGATGGTCGACAAACACCTGTCGTTCTCGCAGGTGCTCGATATCTTCGGCTTCCGCATCATCGTCAAGAACGTGCCCGAGTGCTACCTCTCGCTGGGTGCGTTGCACGAGCTCTACAAGCCCGTGCCCGGCAAGATCAAGGACTACATCTCGATCCCCAAGGCCAATGGCTATCAGTCGCTGCACACCACGGTGATCGGCCCCGGCGGCACCCCGGTCGAAATGCAGGTGCGCACGGTCGACATGCACACCGTGGCCGAAAGCGGCGTGGCTTCGCACTGGCTGTACAAGGACGATTCCCAACCGCTGTCCGATCTGCAGCGCAAGACGCACAACTGGCTGCAATCGCTGCTCGAACTGCAGACCGCGTCGGGCGACTCGGCGGAGTTCCTCGAGCACGTCAAGATCGATCTGTTCCCCGGCGATGTGTTCGTGTTCTCGCCCAAGGGCAAGATCTTCAACCTGCCGCGCGGCGCCACGCCGGTCGACTTTGCCTACGCGGTGCACACCGACGTCGGCAACCGGTGCGTCGCATGCCGTATCAACAATGAGTTGATGCCGCTGCGCACCGAGCTGTCCAACGGTGACCAGGTCGAAATCATCACCGCCGTGCACGCCAGCCCCAATCCCGCGTGGCTGTCGTACGTGCGCACCGGCAAGGCGCGCGCCGAAATCCGCCACTTCCTCAAGTCCGTCCAGCACGAAGAAGCCACCGCGCTGGGCGAACGTCTGCTGATCCAGGCGCTACGCAGCCACAGCTTCGTGCTGGCCGACATCGGCGACCCGGCGTGGGAACGACTGCTGCGCGAAGTCGGCCTCAAGCATCGCAACGAACTGCTCACCGACATAGGCCTGGGCAAGCGCCTGGCTGCGGTGGTCGCCAAGCAACTGGTGGATGCACAGGGCGCGCAGCAGGCCAGCCATGGCGACGAGCCACGTCCGCAGCGCACCGCCAGCCCGATCCTCATCCACGGCGGCGAAGGCATGGCGGTGCAGATGGCCCGTTGTTGCCGGCCGATTCCGGGCGACCCCATTGTCGGCATGATCCGCAAGGGGCAAGGGCTGGAAGTCCACGTCAATGATTGCCCGGTACTGACCCGCAACCATTCGTCCGAGCGCGACCGCTGGGTCGACGTCGAATGGGAACTCGGCACCGAACGCATGTTCGACGCCAGCATCCGCGTGATTGCCGAGCAGCGCCGCGGCGCGCTGGCCCGAGTGGCCGCCGCCATCACCGACCAGGAAGCCGGCATCCAGAACGTCAGTATGGAATCCGAGCGCGGCGCACACATCATCATCAATTTCACGCTGCAGGTGCAGAACCGTCTGCATCTGGCGCGCATCATGCGGGCCATCCGCCGCATACCCGACGTCGTGCGCATCAACCGCACGCGTGGCGACAACAAGATCGCCGACAAGAACGAACGCCGTAGCTAGCGGCCCCGACCAACCCCATCAAAGCAATCCCTGGAGTCTGACCAAATGGCGATGTACGAGTCCGAACACACCAAGTTCATGCGCGAATTCCTCGACAAGCACCCGGAAGAGCTGACCGAGCAGCGCAAGGGCCGGGCCCTGTGGTGGGACAAGCCGCAAGACGTCGAGACCACCAAGGCCAACGCCCAATCGCTCGTCGCACAGAAGCCCTACGTCTACCAGACCGAGGTCTGACCCCAGCCATTGGCCGGCGGCAACAGCCGCCGCGGCCGCACAGATGATCTTTCCGCGCCTTGCCATCGTCGACCTCGAAACCACCGGGGCCGACGCCACCACCGAACGCATCACCGAGATCGCCATTCTCATCACCGAGGGCGACGTTCTGATCGAAGAATGGTCTTGCCTGGTCGACCCGGGCATTCCCATTCCACCGCGCATCCAGGCGTTCACCGGCATCACCGACAACATGGTGTCGGGGCAGCCGCGCTTTGAAGACCTGGCGGAAGAGGTCCGCGCGCGTCTCGCAGATGCAGTGTTCGTGGCCCACAACGCGCGCTTCGACTACAACTTCCTGCGAGCGTCGTTCGAACGCATCGGCCAGAGCTTCGACGCACCCATCATGTGCTCGGTGAAGTTCTCGCGAGCACTCGACCCCCAATTCCCGCGTCATGGGCTCGACGCCCTCATCGAGCGCGGCAACTACATCATCGAATCGCGCCACCGGGCGCTGGATGACGCGCGCGTCGTGTGGCAGTTCCTGCGCGACACGGTAGGTCGACGCGACGCGGATACGGTGCGCCGCGCGTGGTCGCGCGCGTATTCCACGTCGACCGTCCCGCGCCTGCCAACGGGCGAACTCGAAGCGTTGCCCGACAGCCCCGGCGTATTCGTTTTCTACGGCGGCGACGGTCGTGTATTGCAGATCGGGCGCGCCCGCGATCTGCGCTCACAGGTGCTCGGGCTGTTCACCGGCACGCGCAACGACAACCGCAGTCGCAGCCTTGCGGCACGCGTGCGCAACGTCGAAACCTATCCGACGGCTGGCGAGCTTGGCGCGCAATTGATGGAGCTGGCCATCGCACGCCAGTTCGAGCCAGAAAAGCGCCCCGGCGCTTACGGCTGGCGCTGGCATCGTCAAGTGCTGCCGGGCCTGGGGCCGCTGATGCACCTGGAAGACCTTGCGGCGTCCGACCCTGGCGACTGGAACGGCGTGTACGGTTGTTTCCGTGGTGAGCGCGAAGCCGACACCGTGCTGCGCGAACTGGCACGCCGACATAAGTTATGCCTGTCGCGCCTCGGGCTGGAGCACGCATCGCCGTGTCAGGCGCTCGCCTTCGGCCGCTGCAACGGCGTGTGCGTCGGACAGGAGAGTGTTGAAGCGCACGACGCACGCCTGGCGGCGGCGCTCGCCACCCTGAGCGCCCGCGCGTGGCCGTTCGCCGGCCCGATCGTGGTGCGAGAACATCACGAAGCCTCGGCGCGCAGCCAGGCGCACGTCTTCGATCGCTGGTGCCATCTCGGCTCGGCGCTGTCCGAAGAGGAGATCGGCGACAGCCTCGCGGCGCCGCGCGTTTTCGACGCCGACATCTATCGCCTGCTGCAACGCTGGCTGGCCGCGCCCGGCCACAGTCTGCAGATCGAGCGCGTCGGCGTGCCCGAGCCCGCCGACGCACAGCGCTGACCGCTCGGCAGCGTCAGAACGTCCCCTGTATCCCCAGCATCGCGCTGCGACCGCCTTGCGGCGCGATGTCCTTGAGCACCGAGCTGTGCTCGCGCACCTCAGCATCGAACAGGTTGTTCAGCTTGAGGAAGGCCGACAAGGTCGCTCCATGCACGGGTAGCGCGTAGCTGAACACCGCGTTGACAACCGTGTAGTCATCGGTGGGCAGTTCGTTTGCCGCCACACGCCGCTGCGCCGCTCCGTACTTGATGTCTACGCTCGCCCCCCAACGCCCGAACCCGTAGTCAGCGCCCACGCCGAGATGCATCGGCGAAATGCGCGGTAGCGGCTGGCCCGTGTCGACATTGCTCGCGCGGATGTAGTCGGCCATCGCCTGCAGGTCGACGACGCCATGGCGTCCTTCGTAGGCGCGATACGTGCCTTGTGCTTCAAGTCCTGCGAAACGTGCGCGTACGCCGCGTTGCTGCGCCTCAGGCAGGATGTCGGCGCCACTGGCATCTGCAATGCCGTCGCCGTTGACGTCGACCGGATTCAACTCGCCGTCCGAGCCACGCGTATTGCCGGTGTTGTACAGCGCAATGTAGTTGGCAAAGCGCGTGTAATAGGCGCTGACGCTGGCCGAGTGTTTGTCCTTCTTCCAGCGAAGCTGCGCGTCGACGCCGTTGGATCGCTCGCGCGACAGGTCCGGGTCGCCCACTTCGTACTGACTGGTGGCGACGTGCGGGCCATTGGAGAACAGTTCGTTGTAGGTCGGCGCACGTTCGGTGTGCGACAGATTGGCGCCGGCCGAGAAGCCCCGGCCAAGATCATAGAGGCCACCCAGCGCTCCGCTGGTGGGCGTGAACGACCTGCGCTGCGGATCGCCGAAGCGCGACGTGCCCGGCACGTTGAGGTCCTCCGGCCCGCCGCCGGCCGAATCGATGTCCACGTTTTCGACGCGGCCGCCGAAAGTGAGCTTGAGCTTGCCGACCGGCATCTCCTCATACACGTAGCCAGCCTGTGAACGTGTGCGCACATCCGGCAGCAGCGCCTCGTCGCCGAGCGCGTTGAAATCGCTGCGCGCCAGTTGCAGCCCGACCACGCCCATCAACGGGCCGATTGCGCCATGCGTGGCTTCCAGGCTCGCTTCCCACCCCTTGTTGTTGAAGATGGTACCCACCTCTCCGTCTTCGATCTCGCGGTGCTGGTAATCGGTGTATGCAGCGCGCACGCGGACCTTGCTGATGGCGCTGCCAAGGTCCGAGAACTCCGAAGCGAAATCCCAACGGTTGCTCTTCATGCGGATGCGTACGTCCTCTTCTGCCACGGTGCCGTAGTCGGTGTTAAAGCCTGAGTACGACACGCCGGCATAGCCGTGATCCAAGGTCACCGATGCACCCGCCGCACCACCGTTGCTGGTCGAGTCGCTGTTCGGCAGCTTGTCACGCGCTTCTTCGTCTTGCGGGGACTGCCCGCGCAGGCGGGCCGAACGCGCATAGCCGGGGATCGACAGATCGTCCGTGATACGGCGATAGCCATCCACGTGCAGTGCCACGCGCCCGTCCCCGCCTTCGAGGACGACCGCCCCGCTACGCTCAATGGCGGCACCTCCAAGCCGGGCTTCCGCGCGGCCGGTCAAGCCCTCGATGGCGGCGGTGGGGACGCGGCTGTCGATGCTGTTGACCACGCCGCCGACGGCGCTGCCGCCGTACATCAATGCGGCCGCGCCGCGTACGACTTCGATGCGATCGACGACGAGCGGGTCGACCGGCACGGCATGGTCGGGGCTCAGCGCGGAGACATCGAGTGTGCCGACACCGTTCTGCAGAAGACGGATGCGGTTTTCGTCCAACCCCCGAATGACCGGGCGCGAGGCGTTCGGCCCGAAGTCACTCGATGCCACGCCGGGCAGCCCATTGAGCGTTTCGCCGAGCGTACTGGCGCGGCGCCGGAACAGCTCCTTGCCGGCCAACACGCTGGTCGGCGAGACAAGGTCGAGCAGATCGCTGCCCAGCGGATTGGCTGTCACCACGATAGGCGGCAGCACGGCGATGTTGTCGTTGTTCTGTTGTGCGATGGCTGCCAGCGGGAAGGCGCCAGTCAGCGCCAGGACGAGTCGGTGCAGCGCTACCGGGCGCGTGGCCCGGCGGCGATCAAAGCGGTTCATGTGGTTCTCTCCGGTCATGGCGCACGCGTGCGCCGGCCTCGCCGGACGTCGCGCAGCGAAGCGATTGAATATGGGCAAGGGGTACGGCTAGGCGCTCAGGGGTGGCGCGCGAGCGTCGCCATGACGGAAGAAGACAGCGGCATGACCGCTGTGGATGGGATGGTGGGGCGTGTGCGAGCGCGGCTCGCTGCCAATGGTCGCGGCCACCATCGGCACGGGTACGTGACCATGGGCCGCGTGCTCGCACATCGCGCACAGCGCATCGCTGGCTGACGTGTCGTCGCGGGGAGAGCCATCATCCGCCGTGGCGAAGGCGTGGCTGTCGGCAACCACGTGCCCGATGCTGTGCATCGAAGCGGCGGCCTGCGTGAGCAGCAGGCACAGCGCGAGCAGCCACGGAAGCCAGCGGCGCGATGACATGGCGGATCTTGACTGATCAGTGGGGCGTATCGGAAGCGACGAGCGCGTTGAAGGCATGCTCGATCACGGCACGCGGCAAGTCGCGCACGATAAAGACGAGCCGCGTGTCGCGGTCGTCATCGGGCCACGCCGCCAATGACTCGGTCGGATAGCGTTCGTGCTGCACGGCGTGAAAAAGTCGCGGAGCGTGTTCGCCCTCGATGGCAACCAGCCCCTTGATGCGCAGTAACTGATCGCCCACGGTCGATTGCAGCAGGTCCACCGCGCTGGAAAAGTCACCCCACGCAAAAGGCTTGTCGAAGCGCAGCACGTAGGTGGCGATGCGCCGATCGTGCAGAACTTCCGGCGCGTCATAACCAAACGCACCAAAAACACCTGCGCGGGCGACCAACCGTTCTTGTTCGGCAGCGGCCGCCTCGTTGAGCCAGCGCGCGACATCGGCGGGGCGGGCGTCGGCATCGTAGGCGCCCATGCCGGCCACGAGGCTGGCGTCGTTGGCGTCGACCGCATGCAAGACACGTGCGGTCGGATTCAACGCGCCGACGACGGCTTCGGCCGAGTGTGTCGTCGCCGCGTCAGCGATGTCGGTCTTGGTAAGTACGATGCGGTCGGCGACGGCGATCTGCTTGAGCGCCTCGGGCTGGCGCTCGATCTGCTCACGCACGTGGCCCACGTCGACCGTGGTCACCACACCGTCCAGTACGAAGCGCGGCGCAAGGAAGAAGTCGTTCATCAGGGTATGGATCACCGGCGCCGGATCGGCGAGGCCGGTGGTCTCGATGATCACGCGATCCAGCGCCGGGATCTCGCGCCGCAGCCGGCGCATGAAAAGGTCGCGCAGGCTGCGCGACAGATCGCCCCGTACGGTACAGCACAGGCAACCGGATTCGAGCAGCACGATTTCTTCGGCGACCTCTTGCACCATGTGGTGATCGAGGCCGACCTCCCCCACTTCGTTGATCAACACGGCCGCGCCCGACAGTGCCGGATCGTGCAACAGGCGCTGCAAGAGCGTGGTCTTGCCGCTGCCGAGAAAGCCCGTGAGGAGCGTGACGGGAATGCGCATGGCCGACTCAGTGGCCGTGGCCGCCGAGCAGGCTGGGCAGTCCGATGGCGGCAATGCCCGCGAGCATGGCGGCGATCTGCCACACCGAGGTGTGGAAGTGCGCTTCGCGACGCAGCAGCGGCAGCAAGTCGGAGATCGATATGTACAGGAAGCTCGCGGCCGCGATCGTCAGACAGTACGGCAGCATGTTCTGCATGTGCGACAGCGCGAAGTAACCCAGCACGCCGCCCGCGATCGACATCAGGCTCGAAACGCCATTGAAGGTCAGCGCCTTGCGGGTGCTCATGCCGGCCGCCCGCAGGATGGCGAAGTCACCGGCTTCCTGCGGGATTTCGTGCGCGATCACGCCCAGCGCGGTGCTCCAGCCCAAAGCCGGGCTGACGAGAAAGCTCGCCGCCAGCAGCACGCCGTCGACGAAGTTATGGAAGCTGTCGCCGATCATGACCGACAGCGCGGTGTCGTGACGGATATGGTGGTGATGGTGCCCGTGCGAATGCGCCGATTCCTCGTGGTGACCCTCGCCTTCCGGATGCGAGTGGCGCCACAGCGCGACGCGCTCGGCGCCGAAAAAGGCCAGCACGCCAACGAGCAGGGTGGCAAAGATGGCGTGCGGCTCGATGTTCATCTCGGCTGCGGATTCAATGGCCTCCGGCAACACATCGAGCAGCGCCACGGCCAGCAGCACACCAGTGGCGAAGCCAACCAGGCGCGGCAGCCAGCGTTGCGGAAACCCCGCCACGATGAGCCCGGCCACGAGCATGCTCAGCACGCCGCCGAGCAAGGTGGCGATCACGATCGATCCGAGCAGCATTTATTGTTGTCCTTGCTTTTTCTTGTATTGACGAGGGGTGGCGGCAGCGCCCGAACGACACTGCGCGCAATGGCCGCTGACGTTGAAGTCGATGGCGCGGCCGACAAAGCCTTGTGGCAGGCGCGGTTCGGCCACGCTGACGTCTTCGAGGCAGAACACACGCCCGCAATCGTCGCAGCGGAAATGCGCGTGCGCCGTGTGTTGCGCAGCCTGCTGCGCGGCCGAAAACCGGAACACGCGCTGGCCGTCGGCCACGCGATGCGCCAGCCCTGTTTCCACCAGCCAGTCGAGCACGCGGTACAGCGTGACGCGATCGAACCCGCTGTCGGCGAGTGCTGATTCGATGTCGTGGTGCGACAGCGCATGTGCGCTCGATTCGAGCAGCCGCATGACCGCCACGCGCGCAGGCGTCGCACGTGCGCCAAGTGCGCGGATACGGTCGGCCAGTTGCGAAGGGGAAGGCGATTGCGACATGCCGCGCATTTCAACACAACTGCATTGCTTGTGCAACAGTGTTGCATTAATGGAGCCGCGACGCATCGGAACGAGAATGACGTTGTCGTCCTGGTGCATGCGTGTACCCGCCTTGGCGCATTGCACCGCCGGGCGCACAAACCATGTCGGCGCAAGGCACGCATTCGGTACATGAACGGTCGAGCCACGATTTGCCCCGACGGGCTACACGCAGGCCGCCCGGCGGGCCGTTTGCCATACTTCACAGCATAGGTAGTTCCGACAACGGGCCTGCGCGCGTCGCCGTGTCATCCGGCACGCCTCTTGCACGTCATTTGCATACATCATTCAATCGTCGGGAACCTCCCCTGACTGGAGTTTCAGCCATGAACAGCGTCGCGCAGCGTTCTCTCGCCGCCATGGACTTCTCGCAAGGCAACCAGTGCCTGAGCGCACTGCATGCGCTCAATGCGACCGCCTCGGACGATGCGCAGGAAACACTCGTGCGGATGCTCGCCGGCATGGCGCTCACGCCGCCCGAACCTGCTCTGCATCTGCAGGTACTCGAAGAGATGCGGCCGACGCTCGACTTCGTCATCGCGCAGGCAGCGCAACGGTACGCCTCGCGTGCCCTGCCCCCGTCCAGCCGGGAAGAAGACACGCTTCGTCGCGCCGTCGGCTTGTGGGAGGCGATGTCCGCCAATTACAGCGTGGTGTACCGGCGCTCGCTCACCGACCCCGCCTTCCTCGAACGCCGCGCCCTGCTGGCGCAACGTCAGTTGCAGTACACCGGACTGGCGATGATCGAGTTGTTCCGTGCCCGCCGCGAAATGTCCCGCGATCGCTGGCGCCTGTTGCACGGGCAGTTGCTTGAAGCCGAGCGTGCCGGCGTGGCCGATGTGCGCGTGGCCGACCCGCTCAACGAGACCTGGGGCGCGCAGAGCGCGCAGGAAGCCTACGTGGCGATGCTGCTCATCGATGCCGCCGGGCCCTTCAGCCGCTCGCCGCGCGAATTCACCTGGCTGGTGCGCTGGGCGCAGCGTTTTGCGCCCTATTGTGTGCTGCGCGCGATCGGCAACGACGAAGATCGCCACGCGGTGTATGCCATCGATATGACGGCGGACCATGGGCTGCGCCCACTGGTGCAGCTCGAACCCGCGACAGGACTGCGCGGCCTCGATACGCACAAGCTCGCCGCCCACATCCATGCCGTGCTGGCGCAGCTCAAGAAGGGCGTGGCGGCCGCATCGCTGGGGCTTGGCGACGATTGCGTGCAGCCGGCCTGTGCGCGGTTGCTGGTGTCGCTATACCGGCCGTGGGGACTCGCCAGCGCAGGGCGCAAGTTCCCGCGCCGCCGCCACAACGGACAGGTGCGCCTGTGCACCGATCTGCAAGGCATCGCGTTCTTTCTGGAAGGGCGCGAATTCACTCAGCCGAATGACCCCAGGCGGACCAGCTTTTCGCAGACCCAGGTGTTCCGCGTCTTTGGCGATCGCGTGGGCGACGATGACAGTAACGAAGAGCAGATCGAGCAGCGCGCGCGCCAGCTTGGATTCGCGCAGGAGAGCTGGGACGTGCTCGACCAATCGGTCGCGGGTTATCGCCTCGCACGCGAGATCGGCGAGTCGCGTATCGAGCATCGGCAGATCGTCGGCCTGCGGCCCGGCAACGGTGAGCGCATGCTGCTGGCCGAGATCAGCTGGATGCAGTACCTGCAGAGCGGCGCGCTGCAGGCCGGCGTGAATATCATGCCGGGCCCGCCGCAGGTGGCGGCGGTCAAGCTGCACCTGAACGAACGCTCGGCGCGCGAACGTTACCGCCTGGGCTTCCTGATTCCCGCCATCCCCGCGATGAAGACCGACATGACCATCGTCGTGCCGGCGGGCTGGTTCATGGCCGACCGCCTGGTCGAAGTGCAGCATGGCGAACGGCCGTGGTTCGCCCGCATGCACAAGCTCGTCTCGCGCGGCAGCAACTTCGACCGCGTGAGCTTCATCCGCGACACGGAGCGCAACTCGGCCGAGATGTGAGCGGTGCGCGTCAGCCGGCGGCGTCCGCTGCGCTGTCCTTCCTGCGGCCCGGCGGCCACGCTGCCGCACCGATCAGCAGGCCGGTGTACGAAAAGAAGGTATTGGCGAGCTCGCGATCGTAAAAATCGTCGGTCAGGTTCTTGGCCATCAATGCCGCGATGAGCATGAAGAACGCCATGCCGGCGATACGGTCGCGCGAGCCCGGCTGCGCGATGACGATGCTGTGATAGAGCATGCCGCCGACGAACAATACGAACAGGGTCAGCCCTGCCCAGCCCAGTTGCACCCACATGCTGAGGAACACGTTGTGCGGATGCCAGCCGAGGTTGTCGCGCGTACGCTGATAGAGCGGATGGCTCGGGTCGTTGGCAACGGAAGCAGCGCGCTTGCCGAAGCCGGTACCGATCCACGGCGACTTCTTGCCCATGTCGATCCAGTAACTCCAGATCACCTGGCGGGGGTCCTGCTGCACGGCGCTCACCGCACCTGTCACATCGACCGCGCTGCCCGTGGCCTGCACGGTGGCCGGCGCCCGCAGGTTGAGCAGCACCACGAACATCACCGCACACAGCGCCACGAAGCCGAATGCGCCGAGCAGCGCACGTGGCGTCACGGCGCGGCGAACGCCGCGACGATGAACGCGGAACAACAGCGCGCACGCGCCGAGCGTAAGCAGGCACACCCAGAACATGCGATTCTGCGTCGCCGCGCCGCAAAGCAGCGCAACGACCAGTGCGACCGAACCGACCGGCCGCGAGATCACGCGCGCGCGAATCGCCCACACCAGCAAGGGCAGCATGGTGATGATCATCGTCGACGCCTTGCCGGGGCCCGGGAACCACTTCACCACGGCGGCGTTGCGCAGTTCGGGGGGCAGGCCGCGCGCGAGGGTTTCCGGCCCCACCATGGCGATGGTCGCGAGCGAGGTCAGCAGAATCAGCGCCAGTCCGATGAGCGCACCCCATACAGGCGCCCGGGTCCGCCCGGCGTTGCCGAGCAGGAACGCACCGTAGAAACAGGCCACCGGCATCCACAGGTCGGACGCCAGGTTGTTCAGCGTGGCGGACGGACGCATCGACCAGGCAATCGACAGCGTGGCGAAACCGGCCCACGCCAGCAGCGGTATCCAGATGGCGGGCGGCACGGTCGGCAGTTGGCGTTCGCCGCGGCGATCGACGAAAACGATGGCGAGCACGCACAGCAGGATCAGCACGCCGCTGGTGAGATGCCCGCCCTGGGTGCGGGAGATGTGCGCGAGCACGATCTGCAGGGCCATCAGCCCACCAAGGGTGGCGAGTAGCTTGCCCTTGAAGGTCGATGCGGTCTGGGTGTCGGTCATGACAGATGTCGGAATGGGTGTGGGCCCCGCTCGTGGCAGGGCATGGCGCCGTTGTTCGGCGCGCCAATGATACGCTCGTCACCCGCCCCGGGTTTCCGCACCCGCCGATCGGTAGGGCGGGAGCGAATCGTGGCTCCGGCCCGGTGTACGGCTACGCCGTGACGCGCGCCGCCGCCTGCACGCGCGCCGCCGGGAAGTGCGCGCTGAAGGTACTGCCCTGGCCGGGCGCGCTCTTGATTTCGAGCGAGGCCTGATGGCGCGTGAGGATGTGCTTGACGATCGCCAGCCCCAGCCCCGTGCCGCCGGTTTCGCGCGAACGGCCGCGATCGACGCGATAGAAACGCTCGGTCAGGCGAGGCAGGTGCTGTGGGTCGATGCCGATGCCGCTGTCTCGCACCGCGAAGGTGGCGCTGCCGTCGGCTTCGACGTGCCAACGCAGCCGGATATGCCCGCCGTCCGGCGTATAGCGCACGGCGTTGCTGGCCAGGTTGGCCATGGCGCTGTGCAGTTCTTTCGGATTACCGATCAGGCGCGCGGGCTCGCCGAGGTCGACCTCGATCTCATGACGACCGCCGGACAGGATCTGCGCTTCCTGCACGATGGTGCGCACCAGTCCCTGCGCGTCGACCGATTCGTCCTGCGATTGAGCGCCTGCAGTTTCCAGCGCGGACAATGCCAGCAGGTCATCGATCAATCGCTGCATGCGGCCGGATTGATCGAGCACGAGTTGCAGGTAGCGGCGCGCCTCGTCGGGCGTGAAGTCTTCCAGCCCATCGAGCAGGGTCTCGGCAAAACCGTTGACCACCGTGAGCGGCGTCTTCAACTCGTGGGACACGTTGGCGACGAAATCGCGGCGCATCGTTTCGAGCTTTTCGAGCTGGGTGATGTCGCGCGACAGGATCATCTTCTGATCCTCGCCGAACGGCACGATCTGGATCGACAGCAGCAGCCCGTCCGGGCGCGTGGTCTTGAGCACCAGCGGCTCGGAGTACGACTCGGCTTCGATGTAGCGGACGAAATCCGGATTGCGCACAAGGTTGGTGATGGCCGCGCCAATGTCCCGCTCGCCATCGAGCCCGAAGTGATGGCCGGCGGCCACGTTGATCCACTCGATCAGGTTGTGGTGCGACAGATAGACCACGCCGTCCGGCATGGCCTGGCTGGCCTCGCGGAAACGCGACAGCGCCTGCGCCAGCCGCTCGCGCTGGTCATAGGCCACCCGTGTGCGCCGCGCGAGGTTGGTGAAAACGTAGTCCCACAGGCCGAACGCGCGGGGCGTGGGTGT
Organism: Uliginosibacterium sp. sgz301328; assembly: GCF_041807905.1. Lineage (NCBI taxonomy): Bacteria > Pseudomonadati > Pseudomonadota > Betaproteobacteria > Rhodocyclales > Zoogloeaceae > Uliginosibacterium > Uliginosibacterium sp. sgz301328. The sequence continues at coordinate 37,153 of NZ_JBGVSA010000019.1, read as the reverse complement.
GCCCACGGGGTCGCGTGACCAGTTCACCAGTTTGACCAGCCCGCGCAACTGGAACACGAACAACCCGATCATGCACAGCAGGAAGACGACCAGGGCCGTATCCAGACCGAACAGCGCCCAGGCAAGCCCGGCGGCGATGAACAGGATGGCCAGCGTGGTGGCGGCCGATCCCCAGATGACTCTGCTTGGGTAAATGATGTGCTCCGTTTGAATCCGTTCACGGCTGCGCGCGGGTGGCAACAGGCGTCGAACGGGCTTGCCGCGATGCCGGCGCCGAGGACGCCGCCCCGCCCGTCAGCTCGCCATGGCGGAGACGTCCGCCGACAGGCGATAGCCACTGCCGCGCACAGTCTGGATCAGGCGATCGAACAGGCTTGGCTCGAGCGCGGAGCGCAGACGGCGGATGTGGACGTCGACCGTGCGCTCTTCCACGAATACGTGGTCGCCCCAGACCTGGTCGAGCAGTTGCGAGCGGGAGTGTACCCGTTCCGGGTGCGTCATCAGGAAATGCAGCAGGCGGAATTCGGTCGGCCCCAGGTTGACCAGCTCGTCGCCCGCCATCACGCGATGGGTGACGGGGTCCAGGCGCAGGCCGGCGATCTCCACCACATCTTCGGTCACCTGCGGTGCGCGACGGCGCAGCACGGCCTTGATGCGGGCCACCAGTTCACGCGGCGAGAAGGGCTTGGTGATGTAGTCGTCGGCGCCGGTTTCCAGGCCGAGCACCTTGTCGGTCTCTTCGGCGCGGGCCGTCAGCATGATCAGCGGGATCTCCCGCGTGCGCTCCTCGGCGCGCATGCGGCGGGCCAGTTCGACACCCGACATGCCGGGCAGCATCCAGTCGAGCAGGATCAGGTCGGGCAGCGCCTCGCGTACCAGACGCTGAGCGGTTTCGGCGTCCGACGCGCGCAGCACGGTGTGGCCGGCGCGGGTCAGATTGGCAACGATCAGCTCCTGGATTGCCGGTTCGTCTTCGACCAGCAGGATGTTGGCGGGCATTGGCGCACCTCGTGCGTAAGAATCTGGCGGCAGTGTATTACCGGTTCTTGAAGGATTTATGACACGTCACGCGCGTGCAATACAAGGTGCCGGCCGATCACCGAACGCATAGCCGTAACACTGTACTGGAATGATGGCGCTGTCCCCGCTTCGCTACACCTGTCGCCATCGGTCATGAAAATCGCGCGTCAACTCACATTACTGAACCTCGTCAATGCGGTCAGCCTCGTCGCCGTCATCGCCCTGACTGCATTCCAGCTCGCCCAGCTACGCAGCACGCTCGCCACCTGGCGCCACGAACAGGCGCTCATGCAGGCGCTGGCGGACATCAAGGCCAGCGCGCTGGCGGCCTCGCGCGCCGACCTGCTGGCCGAAAATACGCCAGTCCAGTTGAAGGCCTTCGATGCCCGCGTCAAGAAGCTCGCACCGCAAGTGCGCGCCGCGCTGGCCCCCGCGCAGCAAACCGCTTTCGACGCCGGCGTCGTGCGCAATTGGCAAGCGTTCGAGCGCAACTATGCCAGTGCGCTCAAGATCTTCGCCACCGCGCCACAGGATGCGCTGAGTATCCCGGAGCGCGCTTACGGTTTATACGTCGCGCCGATGATTACCGCCGTCGATGAGCTGGCCGCGGCCGGTGAGCAGCGCGCCCATGTCGCCGGCGCCGCCGTCGATGCCCGCATCCGGGCTCTGCTGTGGGCGGTACTCACGCCGCTCCTGGTGGCGACCGTGGTCGTGGTCGGCCTGCAACTGCGCTTCGGCACGCGTCTCAAGCGCAGTCTGGCCAGCATGCTCGAGGCCGCCGCCGTGCTGGGCGCGGGCGACCTTACCCGTCGCATGCCTCAGTCCACCGACGAGTTCGGCACGCTCGGGGTCGCCATCAACCGCTTCGTCGACCGCCTCGAAACACTGCTCGGCCAAGTGAAAACCGCGGCGGCGGAGGTGCATGACGAAGCTGCACTCATCGAAGACAAGGCTGGCCGCGTCGCGGAAGACACGCGCCAGCAGGCCGATCGTGTAGAAGCCGTCGACGTCGCGCTGGTCCAGATCGGACAGGCCGTGAATGAGATCGTCAGCAGCACACAGGACGCCGGCGCGCTCGTGCAATCGGCTGGCGCCCTGACAGAACGCGCCTACGACACTGGGCGCAGCGCGGCAGAGGAACTGGCCGGGCTGGACCACGCCGTCGGCGACCTCGCGCAGCGCATCGACGCACTCAGCGTGTCGGTTCGCCAGATCGGCGAGGTCAGCGCCTTCATCCGCAACATCGCCAACCAGACCAACCTGCTGGCGCTCAACGCCGCCATCGAAGCGGCGCGTGCCGGCGAGCATGGTCGCGGTTTCGCCGTGGTAGCCGATGAGGTTCGCACGCTGTCCGAACATACCGCGTCGTCCACTTCGCGCATCGAAGACTTGCTGGGTGTGGTCGGCAGCGCTGTGGCCGATGTTTCGACCGCCGCCGCCATCGCACAGCGGGTCGCTCATTCGGGCGCCGATCACGGCCGCACCATCGCCGAAACCGTCGGCGAGGCCGCCAGCGCAATGACGCGCGTGCGCGGGCTGTTGCAGGAGGTGGCCGAGGCCACGGCCCAACACTCTTCCGCAACCGACCACATCGGCGCCAACGTGGGGCAAGTGGCCATCACGGCGACCGAAACCGCGCAGTACATGGCCGACACTGCCGCCCGGATCGCGGTGCTCAGCGCGGTGGCGGAGCGTCTGCGCGGGTGTACGGATCAGTTCAGTGTGACCAACGCGATGGAAGAACAGGCGGCGGCCTGAGGGCCCGTCTTTGTCGTATGCCCGGCCCGCAGTCAAGCCGCTCGCTGACCAAACGGATCGCTCCAGGCAGGACCTTTCCGGGCAGAAAGGCCCGGCCCCTTGCAATGCCGCCTATGCGTGCGTGTGCAGGATCTGCCCAAGGAACTGCCGGGTCTTTTCGTGCTTCGGCTGGCTGAAGAACACATCCGGCGAGGCCTGCTCGAGGATCTGCCCCTCGGCCATGAACACCACCCGGTGCGCCACCTTGCTGGCAAAACCCATCTCGTGCGTCACGCACAACATCGTCATCCCGTCCTCGGCCAGGCTGACCATGGTGTCGAGCACTTCCTTGACCATCTCGGGATCGAGCGCCGAAGTCGGTTCGTCGAACAGCATGATCTTGGGCTTCATGCACAGCGCGCGCGCGATTGCCACGCGCTGCTGCTGGCCGCCCGACAATTGCGCCGGGTACTTGTTGGCCTGCTCGGGAATGCGCACACGGCGCAGGTAGTGCATGGCGGTTTCTTCCGCCTCTTCGCGGCTGACCTTGCGCGTGCGGATGGGCGACAGGGTGCAGTTTTCCAGCACGGTCAGGTGCGAGAAGAGATTGAACTGCTGGAACACCATGCCGACTTCGCGCCGCACGGCATCGACGCTCTTGCCGCTGCCGGTGAGGTCGGTGCCATCGACGACGACGTGCCCTTGCTGGAAGGTTTCCAGCCGGTTGATGCAACGGATCAGCGTCGACTTGCCCGACCCCGATGGGCCGCAGATGACGATACGCTCGCCGGGACTGACATCGAGGTTGATGTCCTTGAGAACCTGGAAATCCCCATACCACTTGTTGACACCCTCCATGCGGATGATGGAGGTGCCTGCGCTGGGGGATGTCGTTGCGAGCGTATCGGTCATGCGAATGTCACCTCACTTGAGGGCGGCTTCCAGGTTGTCGGGCATGTCGGGCATCGGGATGCCAAGCCACTTCTGGTAGAGCCTGGCAAATTCGCCGTTGGCGCGGTTCTGCGCGACGAATGCATTGACGGCCTTGAGCAGATCGTCCTGACCCAGGCGCATGACGATGCCATGGTATTGCTGCTTGAGCGGGAACTTGCTTTCGAACTTACCGGGCATGCGCTTTTCGATCTGCGACAGCACGGTCGTCGAACTGCCGATCGCGTCCACCTGCCCGGAGAGCAGCGCCTGGACCGCCGAGGCGTCGTCGTCGAAACGATGAATCAGCGTACCTTCCGGCGCGATCGCGCTCAGCGCCACGTCCTGCGTGCTGGCACGCGCCACCGCGACCTTCACCCCCTTGAGATCGGCCGGCACCTTGATCTTGGAGGTCTTCGGCGCGTTCAGCATGATGCTGGCGCTGGCATACGGTGCCGAAAACTGCACCTGCTTGGCGCGCTCCGGGGTGATGGCGAGCGAAGCGATGAGCAGATCGACCTTGTTGGTCTGCAGGTACGGAATGCGGTTCGGCCCCGTCACGGGAACCAGATTGAGCTTGACGCCCCATTGCTTGGCGAGCAGCCGCGCCACGTCGGCGTCGTAGCCGTCCGGCTCGTTACTGCTGTTGAGAATGCCGTAGGGCGGGAAGTCCACCAGCATGCCGACGGTAAGTTCGCCCTTCTTCTTGATGTCCGCCACGGTCTGCGCGCCGGCCGTCGCGCTGAAGGTAAGCCCAATGAGCGCCAGCGCGCCGAGCATGCCGCAGGCACGCCCGAAGAAGCGACGCGAAATCGATGTACGCATGGTAAGTCTCCTGTTCTCGTAGACCTGCAAAAAGAGCCGCGTCAGCGAGCCAGCGCGGCCGCGTATCGGCGTTCGAGCCGCGCGCTCCAAAGCGACAGCGGCCAGCACAAGATGAAGTAGATGCCGGCCACGAGGCCGAACACGATCAGCGGTTCGAAAGTGGCGTTGTTGATCACCTGCCCCGCGCGCGTCAGCTCGACGAAACCGATGATGGCTGCCAGCGAAGTGCCCTTGATGACCTGCACCAGATAGCCGACGGTGGGCGGCAAAGCAATCTTGAGCGCCTGCGGAAGCACCACGAAGCGCATGCGGTCCGTGTAATGCAGGCTGAGCGCATCGGCGGCTTCCCACTGGCCGCGCGGCACCGCCTGGATGCAGCCGCGCCAGATTTCGCCAAGAAAGGCGCTGGTGTTGAACGCCAGGGCGATGGCCGCAGCGATCCACGGATTGATGTTGATACCAAGTACGGGGGCACCGAAAAACACCAGGAACAACTGCATCAGCAGCGGTGTGCCCTGGAATACCTGGATGAACAGGCTCGCCGCCCATTCCAGTGCGCGCACGCGCGAAGTCCGTGCCAACGCCAGGATCAGCCCGCCAAACGCACCGCCGACGAAAGCCACCAGAGACAGCAGGATCGTCCAGCGTGCGGCGAACACGATGAACCAGAAATCGCCCATGCCGAAGTCGCGCAACATGTCAGCGGCCCTCCGGGTAGTTGAAATTGGCGCGGTAGATGACGCGGAAGAGCAGCGAGAACAATTGCGACAGCACGAGGTAGATCGCCGTCACCACGATGTAGATCTCGAAGCTCTTGAAGGTATCGGACTGCAGTTTGGCCGCCACCGACGTCAGGTCGTTGGCCGAGATGGCCGACACCACGGCGGAAGTCAGCATCAGCAGGATGAACTGGCTCGTCAGCGCCGGATAGATCGCGCGCAATGCAGGCTTGAGGATGATGAAGCGGAACACCTGCAGCCGACTCAGATTGAGCGCCAGGCCGGCTTCGATCTGCCCGCGATTGATGGACTCGATGCCCGCGCGGATGATTTCCGTGGCGTATGCGCCCACATTCACGAACATCGCAATCAGCGCGGCGGTGTTGGGCGACAGCGTCACACCCATGGCCGGCAGGCCGAAGAAGAAAAAGAACAGCTGCACGAGGAACGGCGTGTTCCGGATCAGCTCTATGTAGACATTGACGATGAAGCGCAGCCATTTCGGCCCGTTGGTCTTGCACAGGGCGCCCACGATCGCGATGCACAGGCCGATCACCATCGCCAGGAGCGACAGCTTGACCGTCAGCCACGTGCCGCCCAACAACAGCGGCCAGGCCGCGAAGACCGATTGAAAATCGAAGGTGTAATGCAAGTGAGTGTCCCCCGACATCCCCGCAACGTACTCACGAGTTCCGGACCGTTCTGAATCGGTCCAGACCATAACATCTGAATGTAGCGTGGGCGTTTCTTTTTCAAATAGGGAGTAGCACCAATGACGGAAAATTCCGGCGCGTGCCTGCGGTGGCCCGGAGACGGTTCCTGTTTTCATGTCCCCGTCGTAACATCGGCACGCTGTCTCAATGCCATCAACCGGTTTCTGCCATGCAACTCACCCTGATCAGCGGCCTGTCCGGCTCCGGCAAGAGCATCGCGCTCAACGTGCTGGAAGACGCGGGCTACTACTGTGTCGATAACCTCCCCGTGGCCCTGCTGCCGGGGCTGATCGACAATCTCGATGCGGCCGGTTACCAACGGGTGGGCGTAGCGGTCGATGTGCGTTCGGGGGCGTCGATCGAAAACGTGCCCGAAGCGGTGGCGGCACTGCGGGCCCGCGTGGGCGACCTGCGCTTCATCTTCCTGGATTCGCGCGATGAAACGCTGGTGGCGCGCTTCTCTGAGACACGGCGGCGCCATCCGCTGTCCGAGCTCGGACTGACCATTGAAGAAGCCATCGCGCGCGAGCGCGACCTGCTCGCCCAGGTCGGCGAAATCGGCCACCGCATCGATACCAGCGACCTGCACCCCAATACGCTGCGCACCTGGGTCAAGGACATCATCAACGCAGCCCCCGGCGCCGGCCTGACGCTGTTGTTCCAGTCCTTCGGCTTCAAGCATGGCATCCCGGTCGACGCCGATATGGTCTTCGACGTGCGCTGCCTGCCCAACCCCTATTGGGACCCGAGCCTGCGGCCCTTCACCGGCAAGGACCGCGAGGTGATCGATTTTCTCGAAGCCTCGCCGGACGTGCACCGCATGGCGCAGGACATCCACAAATTCGTCGGGGACTGGTTGCCCAGCTTCGTGCGCGACGGGCGCAGCTACCTCACCGTCGGCATCGGCTGCACTGGCGGCCAGCATCGCTCGGTGTATCTGGCCGAATGGCTGGCCCGGCAATTCACCGGACAGGTCAAGGTGCTGGTGCGCCACCGCTCGCTCAAGTAACCATGGCTGCCCGCGACTGGCATCGCTACATTCGCGCGGGCGACGTACTGGTATTTGTGGCCGGGGCGAGCCTCACCGTGGCGCTGGGCGCGACGTTCTGGCGCGGCGACGCGCCGCAGGTGGCGGTGGTCCGGGCGAGGGGGCAGATCGTGGCAAAGCTCCCGCTGGACCACACCGCGCATTTCGATGTCTCAGGGCCGATCGGACTCACACGGATCGAAGTGGCCCCGGGGCGGGCGCGCGTGCAGTCGGACCCCGGCCCTCGACAATACTGCGTCAAACAAGGGTGGCTGGCGCGCAGCGGCGCCGTGGCGGTGTGCGCACCGAACGAGGTCACGCTGTCGCTGGAAGGCCGTCGGCCCACCTACGATTCGATGGCTTACTGAGTCCGCTCAGCGCTGGACGAGAAACGGCTTGAGCTTGAGCGACTGGGCGATGCGGTCGGCGGTGGTGCGTGCCGACTGCGTGTCATCGAACGGACCGAGCTGCAGCCGATAGCGTCCGTCGTCGCCATTGAACACCGCGAGCGTCTTGGGCAGCCACTTCAGTTCGGTCTGCACGTAATCGCGGAAGCTATCCGCGTTGCGCGAGTCACTGAACACACCCAGTTGCAGGAATATGCCGCGTGCGATGGACGCGCCGCTCGGCTCGCTCACCGCCACGGCGCCAGCATCCGCCGCGATCAACTGCGCGATGGGGTCGGGCGTGTCGGCGGACGACTTGCCGGCAGGCGTCTTGTCCGGCGTCGCGGCGATGATGGCCACATCACCGGGCACGATTGCCTGGACCTCCACGCGCGTGGAGCCTTTGTTCACGTAACCCAGCTTCCACGCGGCGGTGTATGACAGATCGATGACGCGGCTGGAGTGGAACGGGCCTCTGTCGTTGATGCGCACGATGACTGAGCGCCCGTTATCGAGGTTGGTGACACGCGCATAGCTCGGAATCGGCAGCGTCGGATGCGCCGCCGTCATGGCATACATGTCGTACGGTTCGCCGCTCGACGTGTTGGCGCCGTGGAATTTCTTGCCATACCAGCTGGCCACACCGCGTTCGGTGTAGGGGCCGATCTCGAGTCGCGGCGTGTAGTTCTGGCCGAGCGCCGTATAGGGTCGATTGGCAAAGCGATGCAGCGGCTCCAGCCTGGGCACCGCGTCGGGCACGTCGGCAAGATTGTCTGGCGGATTGTCGTCCGGACCGTCGTCCTTGTAGTAACCGCCGCCGCGCTTGGCGGTGCCTTGTGCGGGCTTGGACGGCGCCGGTTTGGTGGCGGACGGTGCGCCGCTGCTACCCGAGTCGGGCGTGGTCGGTGCGGTGGAACAGGCAGCCAGCAAGGCGGCAATGCACAGGGCGGGGACAAGGGCGCCACACGCCGGAAGGCTCGTTCGTCGCTGCTGGCCGGACTGCTTCATGCGCGCTCCAGACAATCACTCGGACAGTCGCACGCGCTGGCGCTGGATGCTCATCAACAAACCCATGCCGATGCACAGGGTGACCAGTGCGGTGCCGCCGTAGCTTACCAGCGGAAGCGGCACGCCCACCACCGGCAGGATGCCGCTGACCATCCCCATGTTCACGAACGCATAGGTGAAGAAATTCATCGTGATGGCACCGGCCAGCAGCCGCGCAAACATCGTCGTGGCATTGAGCGCAATGGCAAAGCCGCGCGCCAGCAACAGCAGGTACAGCACGATCAACACGCCTACGCCGACCAGCCCGAACTCTTCGGACAGCACGGCGAGGATGAAGTCGGTATGGCGTTCGGGAAGGAAATCGAGATGCGTCTGCGTGCCCTGCCGCCAGCCCTTGCCGACGATGCCGCCGGACCCCACCGCGATGGTCGACTGGATGGTGTGAAAGCCCTTGCCGAGCGGGTCGGACGAAGGGTCGAGCAGCGTACACACGCGATGCTTCTGGTATTCGCGCAGGCCTGGCCATTCCACGCCCGGCGCACAGATCTGGGTTTCGTAGCTGATGATGCCGATGATGGCCACCACGCCGAGGATGCTGACCGGCACGATCAGCTTCCACGACAGGCCCGCGAAGAAGATCACGAAGAAACCCGCGCCCAGCACGAGGATCGCCGTGCCCAGGTCGGGTTGCTTGGCGATCAGCGCCAGCGGCACGCCGAGCAACACGATGGCGGCGACAAAGTCGTAGAACCGCAGGCTGCCCTCGCGCTTCTGGAAATACCACGCCAGCATCAGCGGCATGGCGATCTTCATGAGCTCCGACGGCTGGATACGCATGATGCCGATGTTGAGCCAGCGCTGCGCGCCCTTGCTCACCTCGCCCACCGTCGCAACCGCCACCAGCAGCAACACTCCCACCACGTACAGGGGCAGCGCGAGCGAAGACAGGCGCTGCGGCGGAATGCTGGCGACCACCCACATCGCCAGCAGCGCGACGACGAGATTGAGCGTGTGCGACTCCAGCCGCTCAGGCGACGCGCTCATCATCAGCACGTACGCGAAACCCAGCAGGACGGCGAGGATGCCGAGCAGCCACGGATCAAGCGGCGAGACGATCTTCTTCAGGTAATAGAGCGGATTGAGATTCGCGTTCATTCGTCCACCGCTTCCGGATCTTCCGGTGCCGGCCCTTGCGGCTTCTTGCCGGTCAGGTAGTAATCGAAGATCTGGCGCGCGATCGGCGCGGCGGCCGAAGCCCCCCAGCCGCCATTCTCGACGATCACCGCCACGGCAATGGTCGGATGGTCGGCCGGCGCGTAACCGATGTACAGCGCGTGATCGCGCAGGCGCTCATGGGTGGAGCTTTCCTGGTACTTGGCGCCCTTGAGGGAGAACACCTGAGCCGTGCCGGTCTTGCCCGCGGATTCGTACTTGGCGCCGGCAAACACGCGCGCGGCCGTTCCCCATTTGGTCACGCCGACCATGGCCTTGGTGATGACGTCGATGTTCTGAGGCTTGTAGGGCAGCGTCTTGACGGGCGTGGGCTCGACCACGCGGCGCTGGCCGTTCTGCGCGCTGTCGATATAGCGCACCACGTGCGGCTTGAACATGACGCCGCCGGCAGCCAGCGTGGCGGTAGCGTGCGCGAGCTGCAGCGGCGTGTACGAGTTGTAGCCCTGCCCGATCCCGATGGAGATCGTCTCGCCCGCGTACCACTTCTGCTGCTCGGGCTTCTTGAAGCGGCGCTTCTTCCATTCCTGCGAGGGCAACACGCCCGTCGATTCGCCGCTGATGTCGATGCCGGTCCGGGAACCGAAACCCATCTCGCCCATGAACTTGGCAATCAGGTCGATGCCCATGTCGTTGGCGAGCATGTAGTAATACGTGTCGCACGACACCACGATCGATTTGATCATGTCGACCATGCCGTGGCCGCCCGGCTTGTCGTCGCGGAAACGGTTGTTGCCGAAGATGAAATAACCAGGGTCGGCGATGGCCTGCTCGGGCGTGCGCTTGCCGGTTTCGAGCGCGGCCAGCGCCATAAAGGGCTTGAAGGTGGAGCCCGGCGGGTAGGCGGAGTAGATGGCGCGGTTGAGCAGCGGATGATCCGGCGAATTGTTCAGCGCGTTCCAGTTCTGCGTATCGATGCCATCGACGAACAGGTTCGGGTCATAGGTCGGCTTGGACACCAGCGCCAGCACCCCTCCCGTGCCCGGCTCGATGGCCACCAGGGCACCGCGCCGGTTGCCGAAGGCCTGTTCGGCGATGCGCTGCAACTCAGCGTCCATGGTCAGCACGAGATTGTTGCCCGGCACCGGAGGAATGCTCGATAGCGCGCGCACGGCGCGACCGGCGGCGTCCACCTCGACCTGCTCGAAGCCGGTCGTGCCGTGAAGCTCGCGTTCGTAGAACTGTTCGACACCCGCCTTGCCGATGTGCTCGGTGCCGCGATAGTTGGCCTGGAGATCTTCGTCTTCTTCGATCTTGGCCATTTCGGTCGCGTTGATCCGACCGATGTAGCCCAGCACGTGCGACGCGAACTCGCCGTTCGGATACTGGCGGAACAGCCGCGCCTTCACGTCCACGCCGGTAAAGCGGTAACGCTGGGCGATGAAGCGCGCGACCTCTTCGTCGGTCAGCCGCGTGCGGATGGGCAGCGAATCGAAGTTCTTGGACTCTTCCAGCAGCTTCTTGAAGCGGCGGCGATCCTTGGCCTGGATGTCGACGATCTCGGCCAGATCATCGATCGTTGCGTCGAGGTTCTGCACCTTGCCGGGCGTGATTTCGAGCGTATATGCCGAGTAGTTGCGCGCCAGCACCGCTCCGTTGCGATCCATGATGAGGCCACGGTTGGGCACCACCGGCACCAGCGAGATCCGGTTGTTCTCGGCGCGCGTCGCGTAGTAATCGTGACGCAGGACCTGCAGATAGACGAAGCGCGAGACGATCAGGCCGAAGCAGACGAGCGCCACCAGCGCGGCCACGACGACGCGGGCGCGAAAGCGCGAGACTTCCTGTTCGGCGGGTTTGAATTCCATGGTTCAGCGATGCGCACCGGCGACAGACAGCGCCAGAGAGACCGGCCCGCGCATCCGGATGTTCCCGGTGCGCAATGAGCGCGCGAAAAACATGTGGTTCACAGCGGCCGGTTCTCGTCGCGGTCGATGGGACGCATCTGCGGAATCAGCAGCAGATAGTGCATGGGCAGCCACAACGCGGCGGTGGTGAACGTCGAAAAGAAATACTCCCAACCGGGGAAGCGGCCGCCCGCCATCAGGCGAATCAGCAGCATGACGACCTGCGTCATGAGGAACAGCGGGGTCATGTGCAGCGCCTGCGCCGACGGCCCGAACCACAACAGGCGACGCGAACTCTCTCCTGCAGCATAGGCGAGCAGCACGTAGGCCATCGCATGCTGGCCCATCACCGATCCATGCGCGACATCGACCACCATGCCGAGCAGAAAACCGGTGCCCATGCCCACGCGCAACGGCTCGCGCACGCACCAGAAGGCCAGCACGAGCGCCACGAAGTCAGGCACAGCGTAGAAACGGCCCACCGGCACGAAATGCAGCACCAATGCCAGCAGCAGGCTGAGCACGACAAAGCTCATGCGAACCGGAAGCAGAATGCGGCTGGAACTGTGGGTGGCTTGGGTCGGCATGGCGATCAGGGAATCGGTTGTCGCGCCACCGGGGCGGAGGCATTGGGGCGTACCGGACGTGCGGCCGGCGCCGAGGCATTTGGACGCTGCGCGGGGCGGGCCATCGGGCGCGACTGTGCGGCGACAGGAGCCGCCGGGGCTTGCGACGCAGACGCGACGGGCGCGGAGGCATCGGCAGCGTTGGCCGGACGATGGATGCGGCCCGAGATCGAGCGCTGCGGATCGGCGGTGTCTTCCTGCGGGCGCATCGGCGCGCCGGTGGAACGGCCGAGCACCAGCACCGAACCGGCCTGCTCCACGCCACCGATGGGCTTGCAGATGATGCGTACGAAGGGCTCGCCCGCGCTGTGCGTGCTGCCAACCACGGTTGCCACGGGCAGCCCCGGCACGAAGACGCCATCGAGACCCGAAGTCAGGATGCGGTCGCCGGGACGCACATCGGCGTTTGCGGCCAGATAGCGCAGCTCCATCAGCCCGCCGCCGGTGCCAAACATCACCGCGCGCAGGCCGCTGCGCTCGATGACGACCGGAATCGCCTGATTCTTGTCGGTCAGCAGCGTGACTTCGGCATTCATGGGAAACACGCGCGTCACCTGTCCGATGACGCCTTGCCCATCGACGACCGCCAGCCCCGATTCGATGCCGGCGTTGCCGCCCTTGTCGATGATGACCTTCAGCGAGAACGGGTCGCGCGCCGAGAACAGCACTTCGGCCGCCGTCGAACTGACCGGCACGCGTTCGCGCATCTTCAGCAACCCGCGCAATTGGTCGTTTTCGTGCTGGAGCTGCGACAGGCGCAGCAGGTCGCGCGCGTCGGTCAGTTGCTCGGCCTTCAGGCGCTTGTTTTCGGCCTCCAGCCCGACGAGCCCCGAAAAGTACTTGCCGGCGTTGTGCAGGAATTCGCCCGGCGTAGCGGCAGCGATCTGGAGCGGATAGGTAAGGATCGCCACGCCCTGGCGCAGATTGTCGAGGTACCGCAATTGCAGGTCGCCGACCAACAGGCCGAGCGAGAGCGCCAGGTACAGCGTCAGCTTGGCTGCAGGCGGCAGACCGCGTCGAAAGAACGGAGGCGGCTGATGGCCGACGACAGACATGGGGAGCTCAGGCGGGGGAGGAAGAGGACAGCGGGCGGGACATCGGTGTCTTCAAGTGCGCCAGACCGATGATCTTCACCCTGCTGCCTCCTTGTTGCGTACTTCGTGTGTTACTCGGAGGCGAAGATCGAACCGAGCTTGTCCATTTTCTCGAGCGCCATGCCCGAGCCGCGCACCACGCAGGTCAGCGGGTCTTCGGCCACGATCACCGGCAGGCCGGTCTCTTCCATCAGCAGGCGGTCGAGGTCGCGCAGCAGCGCACCGCCGCCGGTCAGCACCATGCCACGTTCGGCGATGTCGGCGCCCAGTTCCGGCGGAGTCTGCTCAAGCGCGATCTTGACGGCCGACACGATCGAATTCAGAGGATCAGTCAGCGCTTCGAGGATTTCGTTCGACGAGATGGTGAAGCTGCGCGGAATGCCTTCGGCCAGGTTGCGGCCCTTGACTTCCATTTCCTTCACTTCCGAGCCCGGGAAGGCCGAGCCGATCTGCTTCTTGATGAGTTCGGCGGTGGTCTCGCCGATCAGCATGCCGTAATTGCGGCGGATGTAATTGACGATCGATTCGTCGAACTTGTCGCCGCCGACGCGCACGCTGCCGGCGTACACCATGCCGCCCAGCGAGATCACGCCGACTTCGGTCGTGCCGCCGCCGATGTCGACCACCATCGAGCCCGTCGCGTCCGCCACCGGCAGGCCGGCGCCGATCGCGGCGGCCATCGGCTCTTCGATCAGGTACACGTTCGATGCACCGGCGCCCAGGGCCGATTCGCGGATGGCGCGGCGCTCGACCTGGGTCGAGCCACAAGGCACGCAGATGATGATGCGCGGGCTCGGCGAGAACATGCGCGAGTCGTGCACCTTCTTGATGAACTGCTTGAGCATCTGCTCAGTGACGGTGAAGTCGGCGATCACGCCATCCTTCATCGGGCGGATTGCGGTGATGTTGCCGGGGGTCTTGCCGAGCATCTGCTTGGCGGCGTGGCCGACGGCCTGGATGGTCTTCTTCTGGTTCGGGCCGCCTTCGGTGCGGATGGCAACCACGGACGGCTCATCGAGCACGATCCCCTTGCTGCGCACGTAGATCAGCGTGTTGGCGGTACCCAGGTCGATGGCCAGGTCATTCGAAAAATAGGAGCGGAGGAAGCCGAACATGTATAGGTCCAGTGGCGCCGGACGCGGCAGCAGGTCGCGCTGAGGGGTGCCGGGTGGTTGGAAAACAAAATAGGCGGGTATGTTACCCTATTGCGCTTCAAGATTTGTGGTCGCATGTCGGCCCCAAGTGCCCATCTGACACAAGGTTTTGAACTGATTTGTCAGGAAAATTACGTAGCCGGGCATAACTTAATCGTCACCACCCATGTCCCTATCCCTCGATCAGGTTTATCGCATCGCGCGCCTTGCTCGCCTGGAACTATCGGCCGGTGAAGCGGAAGCCACCGCCAGCAAACTCAACGGCATCCTCGGGCTCATCGAGCAGATGCAGGCTGTCGATACCACCGGCGTTGCGCCCATGTCGCATCCGCAGGACGTGCATCAGCGCCTGCGTGACGACGCCGTGACCGAAACCGATCGCCGCGAAGCCTTCCAGGCCGTGGCTCCGGAGGCCGAAGCGGGTCTCTATCTCGTACCGAAGGTAATCGAATGAGCGCACGTTTCAGCCAACACTTGACCGAAGCCGCCGATCTGCTGTCGCGCGTACTGGCCGACCCGGGCATTCTGGCGCAGGCCGAAAAGGCCGGCGATCTCTTCGTCGAGGCGCTCAAGGCCGGCAACAAGGTCATCACCTGCGGCAATGGCGGCTCGCATTGCGACGCCATGCACTTCGCCGAAGAGCTGTCTGGCCGCTACCGCGACAATCGCCCGGCGCTGGCCGCGCTGTGCGTTTCCGATCCGTCGCACATCACCTGCGTGGGCAACGACTACGGTTTCGATTCCATCTTCTCGCGTCAGGTCGAAGCACTCGGCCGTCCCGGCGACGTGCTGCTGGGCATTTCGACCAGCGGCAACTCAGCCAACATCCTGGCGGCCATCAAGGCCGCCCGCGAGCGCGACATGAAGGTCGTGATCCTGACCGGCAAGGACGCCGGCAAGATGCGCGGGCTGGCCGACGCCGAGATCGTCGTACCGCACTTCGGCTACGCCGACCGCATCCAGGAAATCCACATCAAATTCATCCACGCCCTGATCGACCACATCGAGCGCGGCATGGGTTTCGTACAGTAACCATCGGCCGACGACGCGGGCCGCCAACGCGCCCCGCCGAAGAACAACATGACCGTCACCTCCGTCAAGACGCTTGCCGAACGGCTCGCCCAGAAAAAAGTCTCCAGCCGCGAGCTGACCGAGGACTACCTCGCCCGCATCGCGCGAACCAACGGCACCATCAACGCCTTCATCACGGTCGATCGTGACGGCGCATTGGCTGCGGCGGATGCCGCCGATCGCCGCATCGCAGCCGGCGAGGCCGGCCCGCTGACCGGCGTGCCTATCGCGCACAAGGATCTGTTCTGTACCGAAGGCGTGCTGACCACCTGCGGCTCGAAGATGCTTGGCAATTTCGTCAGCCCGTACGACGCGCACGTTGTCTCGCGCCTGAAGGAAGCCGGCACGGTCTGCCTGGGCAAGACCAACATGGACGAGTTCGCCATGGGCTCGACCAGCGAGAACCCCACTTTCGGCGCGGTCCGCAACCCGTGGAACGTCGATCGCGTGGCCGGCGGCTCGTCGGGCGGCGCAGCGGCCGCCGTGGCGGCGGGCATGGTCCCGGCCGGCACCGGCACCGACACTGGCGGCTCGATCCGCCAACCGGCGGCATTCACCGGCATCACCGGCATCAAGCCGACTTACGGCGTGGTATCGCGCTATGGCATGGTGGCCTACGCTTCGTCGCTCGATCAGGGCGGGCCGATGGCCCACACGGCCGAAGACTGCGCCCTGCTGCTCGGCGCCATGGCGGGCTTCGATCCGCGTGACTCCACCAGCCTGGACCGCCCGCTCGAAGACTACACGCGCGATCTGGCCCGCCCGCTCGACGGCCTCAAGATCGGCCTGCCGCGCGAGTATTTCGGCGACGGTCTGGCCGACGACGTACGCACGTCGGTCGAGGCCGCTCTGGCCGAACTGCGCAAGCTGGGCGCGACCACCGTCGAAGTAAGCCTGCCCAACACCAGGCTGGCGATCCCGGCCTACTACGTCATCGCGCCGGCCGAAGCCAGCTCCAACCTGTCGCGCTTCGACGGTGTGCGCTACGGTCATCGCGCCAGCGACTACAAGGATCTGGCCGAGATGTACGAGAAGAGCCGCGCGGAGGGCTTCTCGGCCGAAGTGAAGCGCCGCATTCTCATCGGCACGTATGTGCTGTCGCATGGCTACTACGACGCCTACTACATCAAGGCGCAGCAACTGCGCCGACTGATCGCCGAAGACTTCCAGCGCGCGCTGGGCCAGTGTGACGTCATCGCCGGCCCGGTGGCGCCGACCACGGCATGGGAAATCGGCAAGATGGCCGACGACCCCGTGCAGATGTACCTGTCGGACGTCTTCACGCTGGGCGTGAACCTCGCCGGGCTGCCGGGCATGTCGGTGCCGGTCGGGTTCGGTGCGGCCAACATGCCCGTCGGCATGCAGCTCATCGGCAATTACTTCGCCGAGGCACGCCTGCTCAACGTGGCCCACCGCTTCCAGCAAGCCACCGACTGGCATCTGCGCGCACCGTCGCTGTAAGCACAGGCGTCACCCGAGCCGCCACGCGCGGCGTCGGACGAAAAAAAGCCCCGGACCGCCAAGCGGCCGGGGCTTTTACTTTGTGTGCTGCCGATCAGCGCTGCACTTGGGTGACGTCGCGCACGGCGCCCGTGTCGGCACTCGTGGTGAGTGCGGCGTAGGCCTGCAGGGCGGCAGAGACCGAACGTTCGCGCGAAACCGGCTTCCAGGCCTTGGCGCCGCGGGCGTTCATGGCGGCACGGCGACGCTCCATTTCTTCGTCACTGATGGCCAGGCGGATGGTGCGATTCGGGATGTCGATCTCGATCGAGTCGCCGTCTTCGACCAGACCGATTTCGCCGCCCATCGCGGCTTCGGGCGATGCGTGGCCGATCGACAGGCCCGAGGTGCCGCCGGAGAAGCGACCATCGGTGAGCAGCGCGCACTGCTTGCCCAGCCCGCGCGACTTCAGGTACGAGGTCGGGTAGAGCATTTCCTGCATGCCCGGGCCGCCCTTCGGGCCCTCGTAGCGGATCACCACCACGTCGCCGGCATTGACCTTTTCACCCAGGATGCCGTCGACCGCGTCTTCCTGACTTTCGAACACACGGGCCTTGCCGGTGAACTTGAGAATGCTGTCATCGACGCCAGCGGTTTTCACGATGCAGCCGTTGCGGGCGATGTTGCCGTAGAGCACGGCCAGCCCGCCGTCCTGCGAGTAAGCATGCGCCTTGTCGCGGATGCAGCCCTTTTCGCGGTCGAGGTCGAGCGACTCGTAGCGGCGCTCCTGGCTGAAGGCCACCTGCGTCGGCACACCGCCGGGGCCGGCCTTGTACAGCGTATGGACCGGGCCTTCGGCGCAGCGCACGTCCCATTGGTTCAGCGCGTCACCCAGCGTCGGCGCGTGCACGGTATTGACCTTGGTGTTGAGCAGGCCGGCGCGGTCCAGCTCGCCCAGGATGCCCATCACGCCGCCAGCGCGGTGCACGTCTTCGATGTGGTACTTGTCGGTGGCCGGTGCGACCTTGCACAGGCACGGCACGTGGCGCGACACATCGTCGATGTGCTTCATCGTGAAATCCACACCGCCTTCGCGCGCGGCGGCCAGCAGGTGAAGCACGGTGTTGGTGGAGCCCCCCATGGCCACGTCCAGGCTCATGGCGTTGCGGAAGGCGTCGAAAGTCGCGATCGAGCGCGGCAGCACCGAGGCGTCGTCCTTCTCGTAGTAACGCTTGGCCAGGTCGACGATCAGGCGGCCGGCGCGCAGGAAGAGCTGTTTGCGGTCGGCATGCGTGGCGACCACCGTGCCGTTACCCGGCAACGACAGGCCGAGCGCTTCGGTCAGGCAGTTCATCGAATTGGCGGTGAACATGCCCGAGCACGAGCCGCAGGTCGGGCAGGCGGAACGTTCGATTTCAGCGACTTCGGCATCGGACACATGCGTATCAGCCGCCTTGACCATGGCGTCGACGAGGTCGAGCTTGATGATTTTTTCGGCGCCGCCAGTGTGGGCGATGACCTTGCCGGCTTCCATCGGGCCGCCCGACACGAACACCGTCGGGATGTTCAGGCGCATGGCGGCCATCAGCATCCCGGGGGTGATCTTGTCGCAATTGGAGATGCACACCATGGCGTCGGCGCAGTGGGCGTTGACCATGTATTCGACGGCGTCGGCGATGAGTTCGCGCGAGGGCAGCGAATACAGCATGCCGCCGTGGCCCATGGCGATGCCGTCATCGACGGCGATGGTGTTGAATTCCTTCGCCACGCCGCCGGCGGCTTCGATCTCGCGGGCGACGAGCTGGCCGAGGTCCTTGAGGTGGACGTGGCCGGGCACGAACTGGGTGAAGCTGTTGGCGACCGCGATGATCGGCTTCGAGAAGTCTTCGTCCTTCATGCCGGTGGCGCGCCACAGGGCACGGGCGCCGGCCATGTTGCGACCCTGGGTCGAAGTGCGGGAACGGTACTGCGGCATCGCGGCTCTCCTGGGGGTGCCGTGCTGGCGCAATGCGGGCGCGCGACACCTTGGTGTGGTTCAATGAGAAGATTTCAATTCTAACCGACCGTTCTGGCTCATGCTCGTCCATCCACAATTCGACCCGATAGCGCTGTCACTGGGCCCCCTGCACGTCCGCTGGTATGGGCTCATGTATCTGGTGGCCTTCATCCTGTTCCTGGTGCTCGGCAAGTACCGTGCACGCACCCAGCCCGCATTGGGCTGGAAACCCACCGACCTGGACGATCTGCTGTTCTACGGTGCGCTCGGCGTGGTCATTGGCGGCCGTCTCGGTTATGTGTTGTTCTACAAGGCCGACTACTACTTCTCGCATCCGCTGGAAATTTTCGCTATCTGGCAAGGCGGCATGAGCTTCCACGGCGGCTTTCTGGGCGTGCTGACGGCGTTGTGGCTCTTCGGTCGCCGCACCGGGCGTCACTTCCTGCAGGTGGGCGACTTCGTCGGTCCTCTGGTGCCGCTGGGCCTGGCGGCCGGGCGCATGGGCAACTTCATCAACGGAGAGCTTTGGGGCCGCGTGACCTCACCCTCGGCACCGTGGGCGATGGTGTTCCCGCAAGCCCGCGGAGAGGACCAGGCCGCAGTACAGGCCATGCCGTCACTGCAAGGCGCACTGCAGCCGTATGTCGACAGGCTCGATCAGCTTCAGCATTTCGGGCTCGCGCGCCATCCGTCGCAGCTCTACCAGTTCGCGCTCGAAGGCCTCTCGCTATTCCTGATCCTGTGGCTGTTCTCGCGCAAGCCGCGCCCGATGGGCATGGTCTCGGCGCTGTTCCTGATCGGCTATGGCGTGTTCCGCTTCATCGCCGAATTCGCCCGCGAGCCCGACGCCTTCCTCGGCCTGCTGGCGGCGAATCTGTCCATGGGCCAATGGCTGAGCCTGCCGATGATCCTCATCGGCATCGCCATGCTGGTGTGGTCGATCAAGCGCAAGCCAGCCACGGCATAACGATTTTCACCCGCGCGCGGCGAGCGCTTCGTTCAGGAAGCGCTCCAGCCGCACGTCATTGGCATACGCCACGTTGATGCGCAGATAGGGCGAGGGCTGCAACTGCGGCCGGAACACCTTGCCCGGCGCGAGCATGATGTCGTGCCGTTCAGCCTGTTCGGCCAGCCAGCTCACGTCTTCCTCGCCCGGCACCTTCGCCCAGATGAACACCCCCGAATCGGGAAAGCGGAACTCCAGCCCCGCCGATTCCAGCATGCGTGCTGTACGCACCGTCGCCTCGCCCAGTCTGCTACGCAAGCGTTCCACATGTTTGCGGTAGTGCCCGTCGCTCAGCAAGCGATGGATGATCTGTTCGGTAAACTCCGAAGTCGATACCGCCGTCAGCAGCTTGATGTCGGCAAGCTGCTCGGCCAGTGCGGGCGAACTGGCGACAAATCCAACCCGCACATTCGATGACAGTGTCTTGGAAAAGCTGCCGACAAACATCACGCGATTGAGCTGATCGAGCGACGCCAGTCGCGTAGCGGCCGCGGGGGACAGGTCACCGTAGGTATCGTCCTCGACAATCAGGAAGTCGTGGCGCTCGGCCGTCTGCAGCACGCGGTATGCAGTGGCCGGCGACAGATTGCTGCCGGTCGGGTTGTGCAGCACCGAATGCGTGATGAACAGGCGCGGCTTGTACTGCGCGGCCAGCGCTTCCAGTGCCTCGGTGTCGGGGCCGTCTTCCAGCCGCGGCACGCCGATCAGGTGCGCGCCCAGCAAACGCAGCGCGCCAAACAGATTGAAGTACCCGGGGTCGTCCACCAGCACCGTGTCGCCGGGCCGGACCATGAAGCGCGAAATCAGATCCAGCGCCTGCGTGGCACCCAGCGTCAGCACCATCTGGTCGGGCGCCGCTTCGATGCCCAGGCCGCCGAGCATGATGCGCAACTGCTCGCGCAGCGGACGATAGCCGTTGGGCTCGCCGTAGCACCCAAAGCGGGCCCCCTCCCCCGCCCGCGACATCAGCCGTACCGCTTTCTGCACGCCTTCGCTGTCGAGCCAACTCGGCGGCAGCCATCCCACGCTCGCCTGCAGCAGTCGCGGATCGGTCGACAGCGCGCGTCGCATCAGCCACGCCACATCGATGGCCTGCTGGCGCTGTGTCGCCGGCACGGCGCTGGTCACCGCGTCCTCGCGCGCCGCGACGAAGAACCCCGCGCCGCGCCGCGATTGCAGATACCCCTGCGCCACCAACCGGTCGTAGGCCTCCACTACCGTGAAGCGGCTCACCCCATGGCGTTCGGCAAGCTGCCGGATGGCCGGCAGGCGCGCGCCCGGGCGCAGCAGGCGGTCGTCGATGTGGCCGCGCACCGCTCCTACGATCTGGTCGACGAGAGGAACGGCGCTTTCCGGCGAGAGCGAAAGCTGCATGGATGGTTCTCCTGCACTGGCATGGCGAACCGACCGGTACAGTGCATTGAATCGATCGGCGAGGTGTATCGGTTAATACTCAGAATTGTCCGGTAGTGTCTGCTCCATACCGGCAAATCGTCAAGCCGGAACAACCGGAGCCTGATCATGGAACCTCCCCGAGACTTCATCCTCACCGCCGACGCCTTCGATCACCTCGCCCCGCTGTCCGCATGGCGCGGCGTGCTGGCCATCGTCATCACCGCCATCCTGCTGGGCGCCGTGACCTGGATCGGCCGCACGCTGCGTGTCGAAGACGCCGGCTCGCCCCTGCGCGTGGACGACGCCACGCAATCAGTCAGTTACATCGCCGACGCTGCCACGGGGGACATTCGCGTCATCAAGCTGCGCAACGGCATCGGCGAGTTGGCGCGCCTGCACGACGACCGGCGTGGCACCGTCACCGGGCTCGGCCTGTCGGCGGACGGGCGCGTGCTGACGGTGAGCGCGGCGGCCGAGCAATATGAATACGACACTCGCACGCATCAACTCATCCGCGCCCAACATGCCGACGCAGACAACTGAGCTGCGCGCAGTCAGCGTGCCCGCCACGAGCAACTTGTCCGGCCTCGGGCTGGGCCTGCTGGCCGTCGCAGCATTCAGCCTGACGCTGCCCGCGACGCGGGTGGCGGTGGAGAGCCTGTCTCCGGCCTTCGTGGGCGTGGGCCGATCGTTCGTCGCGGCCCTGCTCGCCGCGCCGCTGCTATGGATCACGCGGCAACGGCGCCCCTCGGCAGCGCAATGCAGACGCCTGGGCTATGTGATCCTCGGCGCCATCTTCGGCTTTCCGCTGCTCACGGCGTGGGCCATGCAGCACGCCAGCGCATCGCACGGCGCTGCCATCATCGGCTTGCTGCCTCTGGCCACCGCCATCATCGGCGCATGGCGCGCCGGGGAACGTCCGGGGGGCCGCTTCTGGCTGGCGGGTGTTGCGGGCAGCGCAATCGTCGCCGGGTTCGCCCTGTCGGCCGGTGCCGGCAGTCTGAGTCTTGCCGACCTCGCCATATTCGCCGCCGTGCTGATGGCCGGCATCGCCTACGCCGAAGGCGCACGCCTGGCGCGCGAGATGGGCGGATGGCAGGTGATCTGCTGGGCCTTGGTGCTGGCGCTTCCGCTGTTGGCGCCGCTGACGATCTGGTTCGCCTGGCAGCACGGATTGCCGCCGCCGTCGCGCGCGTGGCTGGGCTTCGGCTACGTGAGCCTGGTGAGCGCATTTCTTGGGTTTTTCGCGTGGTACCGAGCACTGGCCATCGGTGGCGTGTGCCGTGTCAGCCAGGTGCAGTTGCTGCAACCGTTCATGACGATTCTGTTCAGCGCGGCATGGCTCGGAGAACGCATCGACGCGGCCACCATCATCTGCGCGCTGGCCGTCGCGGCATCCGTCGTGATGGGTCGTCGCGCGAGCTGACCCATCACGCGCAGCGGCGCCGTCAGGTCAGTTCGACCACCACGGGTGCATGATCCGACGGACGCTCCAACGCACGGGGCGTCTTGTCGACGTGGCACGACTTGACTGCCGGGACCAGGGGCTGCGAGACCAGCAGGTGGTCGATGCGCAGCCCGAAATTGCGGCGGAAAGCGAACATCCGGTAGTCCCACCACGAATAGCAGCGTTCCGGCTGCTCGAACAGGCGGAACGCATCGGTCAGCCCCAGGCCGATGAGCGCACGGAAAGCCTCGCGTTCGGGCGGAGAGACGTGGATCTCATCCTTCCAGTCCGGATGCGCATCGCGCTCGTCCGGCGCAATGTTGTAGTCGCCCGCCAGCACCAGCGCCGGGTGGCTTTCAAGTTCTTCCTTCAAATAGCCTGTCAGCGCCGCCAACCAACTGAGCTTGTACGCGAACTTGTCCGTGCCCGGTGCCTGACCGTTGGGGAAATACGCGCATACCACGCGCGTGTCGCCCACCGTTGCAGCGATCACACGCCGCTGTTCGTCATCGAACCCGCGAATGCCGAAGGTCACGTCAGTCATCGGGCGACGGCTCAGGATCGCCACGCCGTTGTACGTCTTCTGCCCGAAGAAAGCGGACTCATAGCCAGCCTCGACCAACGCTTCGACGGGGAATGCCTTGTCCTCGCACTTGAGCTCCTGCAGGCACAGCACGTCAGGCTGATTGGCCGCCAGCCATTCAAGTACGTGGGGCAGGCGGACCTTGAGTGAGTTGACGTTCCAGGTGGCTATTTTCATATCCGGCATTTTTACGTTGGGGTACGGGTCCGCAAGCATACGGTCTTCATAGCGGCTGCGCATATAGAAAGGCCTCACGCCGCAATGTGGCGGAATGCACAGTGCGCCATCACGTATGCAGTGGGACGGTCGCGCCAGGTATTTTGTTGCTGGCGAGCGCACCCTCGTCGCCGCTCCGACCGATCGCCACCGCTCGATAGCTGCCACATGTGCCTGTCGAAAGATCTCCGGCGCACATCCTAAGGATGACCATCCGATGTCGAGAGCCCTACGCACGATTCGCCTTGTTGCGGCGGACATTGCGCGATCGGGCCTCGGCAGCCACGTCAAATGTGACGGATCGAAAAAATCGCAGGCACCGGACCGCGCCTTTGGCCTGATGCGCCCTGTACTCGTTTGGGGCGCACCACGTGCGATGCCATGAGCGCTCCGCCCCGCCATACAAGCATATCGCCCCGTGAATCGGCTCGCGCGGTCCTGCTTCCGAGCGGCGCAGTTACGATTCGCGATATTTTCGCCAGCGGAACAGTTACGCACAGCCCCAGAAGTTCAGTCTGACAAGCTCAGACCTGTCCGAGATACAACATTTGTCGCCCTCTCTACACTCCGCGCGATTCAGGACTACGAGCACATCAACATGACCCGCTCCGCATTGGAGCCACGTCGATGTCGCCGGTCAGCAACGCAGTCGTTTCGCGGCCCAATGAACACAGACCCCGGGCCGGCCCGATTCGATTCCACACAGTACGTGATCGTGAAAGGTAGAGGACATAGACGATGAACCGCTCGTATAGAACCGTTTTCAACCAGAGCCTGGGCGTCTGGCAAGCTGTCTCGGAAGTAGCAGTCGGTCATGGCAAATCGGGGCAAGGCTCGCAACGTGGCAACTCCGAATCCATTCCCTCCGGCCGCCGTGGCCGAAGCCTGCTTTGCGCGACGTCGATAGCGGGGCTCATGGCGATCCTGCTGGGCACGACCCCCGCGCAGGCGGTCACGACGACATGGTCGAGCAGCGCATCCACCAGCGATTGGTTCACGGCAGGCAACTGGGTCCGTTCCCCGAGCGGCACGCCGGTCGCGGGCGACATTACCTATATTGGCAACACGACACCGGCCGGCGCCGCGGCCAGCGGCAACGTAACCATCGGTTCGGGCAGTGCGGCCGCCAGCCAGATCTGGCTTGGCTACGCAACGGGCACGGAAGGCCTGCTGACGGTCCAGTCCGGCGCAAACCTCAATGTGACGAGCTCGCTCTCGGTCGGACGCCTGGGCAGCGGCACGCTGAACATCGCCGGGGGTACGGCCAGCGTCGGCGGCACTTTCAGCCTGGGCGGCTACAGTGGCTCGGCGGGCGGAGACGGCCACCTGCACATCAGCAACGGCGGCACGCTGAATACGACCAGCACCAGCAGCGTGGTCGTTGGCTATCTGAGTGGCACGCCGCAGAGCACCGTCCTGATCGAAGGCCCAGGGTCGACGTGGAACGCCAATAGTTCCGTGATCCTGGGTGGAAGAGGCTCCGGCTCGGGCGACATGGTCGTCCGGGACGGTGGCCTGCTCAACCTGACCAACCCCTCGAACTCGGGTACCAATCTGGGCCTTGGTCTTGCCGACTACACGGGCTCGACCGGTTCGTTGACGATTACCGATCCGGGATCGAAAGTCGTTTCGACCCCCGGCATCATGGTTGGCATCCAGGGGACCGGTACGGTCTCGGTTGTCAACGGCGCGACGCTCGAAACGGGCTCCGACCTGGTCGACTACGACTATCTCGGCTACCTTGCCGCCAGTTCGACCGCCCCTCGCGCGGAAGGGCACGTGGTCGTCGACGGAGAGGGCTCATCGTGGATCAATCACACGGGACTGGTCCTTGGATACACCGGCATCGGCACCCTTACCGTCAGCAACGGAGCCAGCGTCACCAGCACCTATGACAGCTACATGGGCATCAACGCCATCACCGGCGCGGCCAACGCCGCGCATGGCGAGGCCCTGATCACCGGCGACGGGTCCATCTGGACGACCGGAACGCTCGACATGGCGCTGTACAACGGCGCCGATGCCGTGCTCACGGTGACCGACGGCGGCACGCTCAAGACGACGGATGCCGCTGGCATCAACAGCGTCGGCACTGGCGGCCAGGGCACCATCAATATCGGCGCCGCACAGGGAGAGGCTGCAGCCCGACCCGGCACGCTCGACACCTCGATCGTCAACCTCGGCGCGCAAGGTACGCTGGTCTTCAACCACGACAGCGCCGACTACGTCTTCGCACCGCAGATCGGCAGCGTGGCCGCAACGAACGGCACCGTGGACCAACTCGCCGGCACGACGATCCTTACCGGCGACAGCAACACGTTCGAAGGCCAGACCAACGTCAACGGCGGCATCCTGCGCGTTGACGGCACGCTGGGCAACAGCGTCAGTTCCGTCGTGGTCGCATCTGACGCCACACTCGGCGGCAAGGGGACCATCGGCGGCAACGTGACGATCGAAGACGGCGGCATCCTCGCGCCGGCCGCGGCCGGAGATGTGAGCACGCTGACCATCAACGGGAATCTCGCGCTCAATAGCGGCTCGATCCTCAATTACGGATTCGGCCAGGCCGACACTGTCGGCGGTACCTACAACGATCTCACCGTGGTCAACGGCGACCTGACGCTGGCGGGCACGCTGAACGTGGCGGTCACGCCCGGCGGCACTTTCCTCCCGGGCGTCTATCGCGTCATCAGCTACGGCGGCAGCCTGACCGACAACGGCCTCGCGCTCGGCACGATGCCTGAAGACAGCATCGAAACCGTCCAGACCTCGGTCGCCGGGCAGGTCAATCTGGTCGTCGGTTCCGAAAGCCAGCCGCTGACGTTCTGGGACGGCGACGCCGGACCGCATGGCGACGGTGCCGTCAATGGCGGCAACGGTACGTGGCAGAGCGGCGCCGGCAACGACAACTGGACGGACAGCACCGGCGGGCAGATCGGCCATTGGGCTGACGAAGGCTTCGCCGTGTTCATGGGCACGCCGGGCACGGTGACGGTCGACAACAGCCTGGGGGCGGTCAGCGCTTCGGGCATGCAGTTCGCCTCCGATGGCTACCTCGTCCAGGGCGATGACATCACCCTGGTGGGTGCGGCCTCCACCCCGGGGCAGGCGATCATCCGCGTGGGCGACGGTACGTCGCTGGGCGGCGGATACACGGCGACCATCAACGCCAACCTGACCGGTGACGCACAACTGGTCAAGGCGGATCAGGGCACGCTCGTGCTGAACGGCAACAACAGCTATTCGGGCGGCACAGCGCTCGATGGCGGCACGCTGCAGGTCTCGGCGGACCACAATCTCGGCGCGGCGTCGGGCGCGCTCAGCTTCGACGGCGGCACACTCAACACCACGGCGGACTTCGCCACGGCCAGGGACGCTACGCTGAATGCGGGCGGCGGCACGCTCGACATCAATGCCGGCACCACGCTGGCAATGAGCGGCGCGATCGATGGCAGCGGATCGCTGACCAAGACCGGCGACGGCACATTGCTGCTGACGGGTACGGCCAATCGCTACACCGGCGACACGAACGTCTCGGGCGGCACGCTGCAGGCAGGCGCGGCCAACGCCCTGGGGGCGAACTCGGCGGTGACGGTGGCAGCAGGCGCCACGCTGGACGCCAACGGCCTCGACCAGACCATCGCCGGCCTTGCCAACGCAGGCAAGGTGAACATCGCAAGCGCCAACACGGCCGCCATGCCAGGCGCGGTGCTGACGGTGACCGGCGACTACGTCGGCAACAACGGTAGCGTGGCACTGGGCACGCAATGGAGCGACGACAGTTCGCTCCATGATCAGCTCGTCATTGGCGGCAACGCCTCGGGTTCGACCGCGCTGCAGGTATTGCACCGGGGCGGCGGAGACGGCGCCCGCACCGAAGTGGGCATCAATCTGGTCAAGGTGGGCGGCACCAGCACTGCCGATGCCTTCTCGCTTTCGCCGGACTCAGACGGCTATCGCGCGGGTTCGACGGGCGTCATCGCCTCCGGCCCCTTCAACTACACCCTGCGTCAGGGCGGCAACGGCGGCAATGCCAACGACTGGTATCTCGTGTCCGACGGGTATCGCCCGGAGGCTGGCTCCTATCTGGACAACCAGTTGGTAGCGATGCAGTCGCAACTGCATACGCTGCACGATCGGCAATCGCAGGCACCGGGAATGATCGGCGACGCCTCGAACAATCCCGACGCGAATAGCTGGGCAAGGGTGCAAGGCGCCTTCAGTCATCGTAACGCCGGCGACTTCACTGCCAACGATGACACCTACCTGCTGCACCTGGGCAGCGACGTGGCACGCTGGAACGTGGGCGAGGAAGGCAGCCTGCGCGTGGGGGCCATGGGCATGTTCGTTCATAGCTCGGGAACCACCACCGCGCAGGGTTCCGATCGGTCGAACCAGAAGGTCGACGGTGCGAGCCTGGGCGCCTACGCAACCTGGTATGGCCGCAAGGACACGCTTACCGGCCCCTACGTGGATGCCTGGCTCATGGGCGGCGCATTCGACAACAAGGTGACGGGCAGCGGCCTGCCGGAAGAAAAGTATCGCTCGAACACGTATACGGCTTCGCTGGAAACGGGCTACGGCTTCGAACTGCACCGGAACGCGAACGAAAACGGCAGCACGCAGGTGATCCTGCAGCCGCAGGTACAGGTGACCGCCTCGAAGTACGATGCGGACGATCACGTCGAGCAGGGCGGCACCGTCGTCTCGGACCTGAACGCCAGCGCGGTGACCACGCGCCTGGGTGCGCGCCTGTATGCAGACATCCAGAAGGGGGCCGGAAACGACGCCAGCCGCACGCGGCCGTTCGCCGAAGTGAACTGGCTGCACTCTCCGGACTCGCACAGCGTGAGCCTGGACGGGATCGGCGTGCGGGACAAGCTGCCGAGCGATCTGGCTGAACTCAAGCTCGGGGTGGAAGCCAATGTCCGTCCCAACCTTTCGCTGTGGGGCTGGGGCGGAGTGCAGGCAGGCAATGGCTACACCAATGCGAGCATCAACGCGGGGCTGCGCTACTCCTGGTAACGGCAACACCTGAGCGATCCGTCGCCATCACTTGCACGGCGCCTTCGCGTGAGCGGAGGCGCCACTGCACCAGACGCGGCCGCCCAGACACACAGGCAGCGGGGAATCCTGCGCACCGCTGCGACGTAGCGCACACCGCTGCTCACATGGTCTATTGAAGCGCCAAACCGGCCTCGCTACGCTTGGTGCCCCACTCCATGTGGTCGCCAACATGCACGATTCACGCGCTGTTCCTTTTGTGTGCCCCATCGACCATGGCGTGCTTGAAGCCCACGGCGACTGGCTGGTATGCGTGCAATGCGCCCAGCGCTATCCAGTCGTCGGCGGCAAGCCGGTGCTGCTCAACGAGGCCAACAGCGTCTTTCGCATCGCCGATTACACCGGCGGCAACGCCTACGGTGGCGCCAGTGCCTATGGCACGGCGGGCGACGGCAGCCGTGGCCTCAAGCGGCTGTATCACCGGATTGTCTACACCTTGTCCGAATCCGGCGCAGGTCCCGCTGCGCCGTTCAGCGCGAGCGATGCCGTGGCCGCAGTGCAGGCGGCGGACCCCGATGCGCAGATCCTCATCATCGGCGCGGGTGAAACCAGCTATGCCGGCAACATCACCTATACCGACGTCGCCTTCGGCAAGAACGTGCGGTGCATTGCCGACGCGCACGACCTGCCCTTTGCCGACGGCTCGTTCGACCTCG
Source organism: Uliginosibacterium sp. sgz301328 (assembly GCF_041807905.1). Lineage (NCBI taxonomy): Bacteria > Pseudomonadati > Pseudomonadota > Betaproteobacteria > Rhodocyclales > Zoogloeaceae > Uliginosibacterium > Uliginosibacterium sp. sgz301328. The sequence continues at coordinate 7,963 of NZ_JBGVSA010000019.1, read as the reverse complement.
TCGTGGCCTGTGCCGTGCTCGAACACGTGGCCGACCCGGCGCGCTGCGTGGCGGAAATGTGGCGCGTGCTCAAGTCCGACGGCCGGGCATATGCCGAGACGCCCTTCCTCCAGCCCGTGCACATGCGCGAATACGACTTCACGCGCTTCACTTTCCTCGGCCACCGGCGCCTGTTTCGCTTCTTCGATCAGATCGAAGCCGGCATCAGCAGCGGCCCCGGCATGTCGATCGCATTCGTGCTGCGCACCACGCTCGCCAATAGTACCGAGCATCGTGCGCTGGGGGCGGTGCTGCATCTGGCCGGACTCGTGTTGAGCTATCCGCTGAGACTGCTCGACCACATCTTCACACGGAGCAACGGCGCCTACGACTCGGCGTCCGCGCATTACTTCTTCGGGCAGAAGCGCGAGACCGCCATCCCGGACCGCGACATCCTCCAGTTCTATCGCGGCGCCTAGAAAAAAACGGGCTCCCGAAGGAGCCCGTCGCACCACGTTGAACTACGCCTCGGTCACGGCGCAGTCGGCGTGACGTTGGTGAACGTGAGCCCCGGCGAATTGGAGATCACCCACGGCGACGCGGTCGCGCCCCAGTTCGTGATCGTCATGTTCGTGAAGCTGCTGTTCTTCAGACGGCTGATGCTGGTCGGCTTGGCGTTGGTGACCTTCACCGTGTCGAACGCGACGTTCTCGTGGAACGTCTCGGCATAGCCCAGCGTGGCGTCCGCTCCGTCGTAGCCGTCCACCGAGATCAACGCACCCCCGGTCGCGCTGCTGCCGTTGTCCACCGTCACGCGCTTCACGGTGATGTCGCGGAACTGCGCGGAGTTGGCGGCGTTCTCGAACACGTTGCTGCCGGCGCTGTACGACAGCGTCATGATGAACGGATTGCCGTTGGTGTTGTTGGTGAAGCTCTTGCCACCCGCGGTGACCGCGTTCTTGGTGCCCACTTCGCGCATGGCGATGTCGCGGAAAACGATGCGACGCGCGCCACCACCGGTCGCCGGCGTGCTCTTCAGGCGCAGGCCGTTGTCGGTCATGAACATCACGTTGTCTTCCGCGAGAATGTCCTGGATCCACGCGCCCGTGTGGCTGCCGGCCACCACGCCGCCGTGGCCTTCGCGCATGTAGTTGTTGAAGATCCACGCATTCTGCTGCGGCACCACGTTCTGGTAGTTCTTGCCCTGGCCGGCCGCGAAGTTGATGTTGTCATCCCCGCTGTCGACGAAGTTGTTGAACACCACCGCCATGTTGCTGTTGCCGAACTCAACGCCATCGGCGTTGTTGATGTCGAACGTCTGCGTCGTCGTGTTGGTGAACACCACGTTCTCGCTCTCGACGAACATCACGCCGTGGTAGGCCGGGTTGATCAGCTTGAGGTTGCCGAAGTACATGTTGGTCACACCCCGGAAGGTGGCCAGGCTCGAACGGCGGTTGCTGTAGAAGTTGGCGTTCTGCTCGCTGGTCAGCGTGCCGCCGACTTCCGCTTGCGCCGCCAGCATCTGGTTCTTGGCCAGCAGGCCCAGCGTGGACCACGTGCTCGAACTGCCCGCCTTGAATGCGGCCAGACCGTTGCCGAGCTCATCGACCGTGTCGGTGGCCGTGCGCGTCCAGCCGTTGCCATCCAGCGTCCCCTTGCCGGTCACGCGGATGTTCTGGAACACACCGCGCGTCTCGTCGTAGCCCTGGTGATCGGTCAGCGCGGCGGCGCCGTTCATGTGAGCCGGGTTCAGCGTGTTGAGCAGCGACGGCGGACGACGGTCATCCGTACTGTTGGTGAAGTAGCTATAGAGCTGGTAGCCCTTGCTCAGCGGGAACTCCGCCGCATCCGTCGTGCCGCGCAGCGTGGCGCCTTCGGCGATTTCCAGCGTCATGTTGCTCTTGAGGAACAATGCGCCGGTCAGGAAGACCTTGCCGCTCGCCGCATCCGCCGGGACCACCACCTTGCAGCCGAAGGCCGACGTCGAACCGCTCGAACATTCGTCGATGGCGTTCTGGATGACGGTTGTGTTGAGCGTCGTGCCGTCGCCCTTCGCGCCGAGCGTCGCAACGTTGTAGACGCGCGTGATGGTCGGCGCCGTCTTGACGACGACCTTAGCGCTGTCGGCAGATTCCTTGCCCGCGCCGTCCACCGAACGCACGGTGAGGGTGTAGTACGTATCGGGTGTCAGACCGGTCACACGGAAGTTCTGGAAAGTGACCTTGGTGTGGAAACCGGCCGTGTCATCCGCGTAGAAACTATCGATGTACGGCTTGGCCACCGAATTCGTGGTGTTGTTCTGTGCGGCGCTGCCCAGCTTGGCGCCGTCCAGGTACACGTTGTAGTCGACCACGTCGGTGTAGACGTCCGGCTTGTTCCAGACCAGCGTCACGCTGGTGTCGTCGTACGCCAGCGCCGGTACGCACGGATTCTGCGGCACGGTATTGTTGGTGCCGTTGGTGGCCTTCACGTTGATGGCCGAGCAGGCCGCGCTGATGGTCGGCAGGCTGCTGGACGAACTGGAAGACGACGAGGACGAACTGCTCGAAGACGACGAACTGGACGTGCTTGAAGAACTCGATGAGCTGGAAGCGCTCGATGAACTGACTGAACTGGACGAACCGGAGGACGACCCCTCGTCGTCATCCGATCCGCACGCCCCCAGCAGACCCGTGATGATTGCAGCCAGCAGCAAAGTCTTGCCGTGGCGGCCTTTTTGCAGTGCCATGTGATTCCCCTTTGGTGAGATGACGCGAGCCCCAGGCGCCACGCGGCGCAGCGGGCCTTCTCTTGCAATCCATTTCCGGACCTCCATGGCGGACGTCGAGAAACGTCCTGCCGGCCCTACAGGGCGTCGGACTGGCAATCCATGTGCCGGAATGTTGTTTGGCAAAATGTAACACCAAGTTACAGCTTTTTCCGGCCGGGCAACCGATTTTGGTGGTGCACAACCGGACAGAGGGGATTTTCGTGGGAAGAAAACGACAGCCGCTCGGTGCGCCCATCGTCGGGGGACAAATCAGTCAGGCAAACGCATGAGGGCGGCGACGCGTTCGCGGCTCACGCCGGCCGCCGCCGGCGCCACCGCTGCGACGGCTTCGAAGCCGCCGCGCGAGGCCAGCGAGCGGAAGGACTCCGCCATCGCCGCCGCGCGGGCCGCACCCTCCGCGCCCGTCACCGCCTCGCTGTCGCGCGCCATCGCAACCAGTCGCTCGCCGGCCTGCCGACCCGCGGCATCCAGCAGCATGCTGGCCTGGGCGGCGGCGTGCAGCGTCTGGCGCTGGGCCGACGTGGTATCCACGCGCCAATTGTCAGGCTGCAGTGTTTCGGCGACGGCGTCGGTCCGCGGCCGATTGAACTGGCCGGTCGGAAAGCGCTGGCCGCCCCCTTTGACCAGCAAGCTGTCGCGCACTTCCGGCCACGCTGTTTCAGCCGTGCGGAATTGCAGGCTGCCCTGAGCGTCGCGCTCCACGCGCACACCCAGCGGCGACAGCGCGCGGTCCAGTCGCGATTGCGTCGCCTGGGGCGCAGCCTCGGCATCCAGCACGACCGGCGCAGACAGCTTGCCGCGCACCGAAAACTGCAAGGTTTCGCGTTCGGCTCCGCCCACGCCATTGCTGTCGTCGAGCCCGCGAATGCGAAACCGTTGCTGCGCGCCGCCCGCATCCACGACGTTCAACGCACCGTCGAGCCCGCCGCCCGTGGCCGTTGCTCGCGTACGCCACAGCGCACCGAAGTCATCCAGTGCCTGTTGTGCCGGACGGTCGGAAAAAGCCTGCCCGGTGAGCGTGTCGCTCAGAGCACTCTTGAGCGTGCCAAGACTGCTCCGGGCGCGCTCTATGAATGCCAGCGTCCGCTGCGTACCCGCAGCCTCGGCGTTGCGCGCGGCGTCCTGGCTGCGCAAGCCGCCGCGCAGCGCGGCCGTATTCGTCGTCAGTGTGGTACGTACCGTCGACCGACCGCCCGTGGCGGTGGCGCTGCCGGCTGCCTGCGGGGCGGCGGACGACGCGGTGCCCGCGGCGGGCGACTGGCGCGTGGCGAGAGCGGAAACCTGCATCACGACCTCAGATGATGTCGAAGAGCGACAGCTTGCTCACCTGCGCATACGCCTTCTGCGTCGCCTGCAATGCCGTGGTGTAGCCGTTGAGTTTGACCGCCGCGTCGCCATAGTCGAGCTGGCCGAGGTCGATCAGCGCCTGCTGGTTCGACAGACTCACGTTGGCGTGATTGGTGTCCATCGTCTCGAGAATGTTCTGCATGCCGCCCAGGCCGGCGATCTTCGCACCCAGCGTACCCATGCTGGCGTCGATGCTCCCGAGCGTGGCATTGAGCTGCGCGCGCGTGGTGGCGTTGTTCACGTCCGCGCCCGGCGCCTGCAAGGCCTCGACCGTGCTTTCGAGCTGGTTGAGCGTGTCGGCCAGTTCTTCGACGGTGACGTTGGCAGCCTGCGTCACGCCATTGCCGACCACCACCATCTGTTTGCCCAGGTTGCCATTGAAGCTGTAACGCATGCCCAGGGGTGCGGCCGAATCGTAGGTGATCGCCGCGCTGCTGGTCGCGGTGCCGGAAAACAGATAACGCCCTTCCTGGTCGCGGCTGTTGGCGTTGTAGAACAGGCTCTGCGCCAGCGCCGTGAGTGATGAGGACATCGCCGCCACGTCGTCTTCGCTGTTGGCGCCATCGAGCGCCCACACCATCAGGTCGCGCGCTTCTTGCAGATCGGTCGTCATGCCGTCCAGGCTGGTCTCGTTCTGCTGCAGGCGAACGCGCAGCGCGCCGATGTTGTCGCGGTACTGCGTCAGCGCGGCTTCTTCACGCGTCAGGCGCGACAGGCGCACATGCGTGACGGGGTCGTCCGACGGCAGTTGCAGCTTCTGGCCGGTGGCCATCTTCTGCATGATCTGCTCCAGACGGGAAGACGCCGCCTGCAGGGCGCTGTTCATCGTGCTGTGGTACTGCGTGCTGGCAATGCGCATGTCGCTGTATTCCTTGCTGTCTCTTTCGATCGCGGGCCTTCAGCGCCGCGTACTGCGTTGCGCCAGACGATCGAGCGCGTGGCGCAGAGGTTCTTCCGCCTCGGGCGCCAGCGCTTCGAAGCGGCACCCGACCAACACCAGCCGGCCCAGAAGATACGAATTCCACTGGCGGACCGAACAGACGTTCATATCTGCCACGATGTCGCCGTCATGCCCGAGCGCCAGGCGCACACTGCGCAGGTTGCGTCCGACGTAGACCAGCTTGCCGTCCACCGGCGCCAGCCGCAGACCGACGCCACCAAGGGCGAGGTTGTCGACGCCCGCTTCGCATTGCCGGGCACCGAGCATGAACTGTGCGCGGAACGGCAAGCCGAGCGGCGCCTCGAAACGCGAATACCGGCGCCGTTGCAGCCGGATGATGAACGGCGGCACCTTCAGCCCCAACCACGTCGCGGCGATGCCCTCGGGCGCGCTGTCGCACGTGAACTGCAACTTCACGCCGTGCAGCGTGGCCACGAACAACAAGGGCGCGGCCGGCGGCGCAATCGGCTCGACGGTCTCGAACACGAAGCGCCCGGTCGACATGTCCACCGCCGCCAGCCAGCCAAGCACCCGCTCGCCGCCCGCCGGGTAGAGCGTAACGATGCACTTGCTGTCGGCCAGTGCGCGCAGTGCCACTTCGATTTCGAGCGGATCGCTCACCTCGTAGGCGGACAGATCCGCCCCCGACTGCACCGGCTCGCTGACGCTCGTCTCCGGAATGACGACGGACATGCCGTCAGCCCATCATCGCCAGCGTGGCGTCGAACAACTCGTTCGCCACTGCAATCACCTTCAGGTTGGACTGGTACATCTGCTGATACTGGATGAGGTTGATTGCCTCCTCATCGCTGTTCACACCGCTGGTCGACTTCCAGCTTTCCTCGGTCTGGTCGCGCACGGTCTGCGCGGTACCGAGCGATGCCTGGTTCTGCTGGCTCGCCATGCCCAGGCGGCCCACCAGTTGCGTCACCGCGTCACCCAGGCTCACGCTGCCGAGAGTGCCGAGCGTGAGCGTCTGACCCTTGATGTCGATGACCTTGAGCAGGTTGCCGCTGTCGCCGGGCAACGTCGCGTCGGACGAAAATCCCAGGTCCTGCGCCACGATCGAAGCGTTCACTTTGAGCATGCCGACGGCGCTGGTGGCGTCGAACTCGAACAACGCCACGCCCGGCGTACCGTCCTGCGCGTAGCCGGCCATCAATTGCGTGTTCACCTTGCTCGCCATCTGGCTCGCCATATCGGTGATCGACTGCATCATCGGCAGCAGCACGTTCTGTTCAACGTCGTCGAGGCCGCCAAGCTGCCCCCCGAGACTGCTGCCGGTGAGCGTGTAGTTCTCTTTGCCGAACACCACCTTCAATGTTTGCGAACCGTCGGTGTTGCCCTCGGCGCTGACCGTCGCCGCCAGCCCGCCCACCACCAGCGGCTGGCCGCTCTTGAACGAAATGCTGCGCGAGCCATCGGCCTGGTCGATCACCTGCACCGACACCATGCTCGCCAGCGAATCGATCTTGCGATCACGCTCGTCGATCAGGCCGGACGCATTCACACCCGTCGCCTGCGTGGCGGCGATCTGCTTATTCAGAGCAGCGATATCGGTCGTCAGGGTATTGATCTGCGCCACCGCCGTGCTGCGCTGCTGCTGGATCGCCAGACGCTGGCTGGACATCACCTGGGTCAGGCTGTTGAAGCGCTGCGCCAGTGCGTCGGCGGCAGTGATGACCTGCTGGCGCAGCGGGCTCGACGTCGGCTCCACGCTCGCCGCGTTGAGTGCCGCAAAAAAGGCATCCACGCCCGCGTTCAGGCCGGAGGTATCGTCGCCCATCACCTGTTCGAGCTGCGTCAGGTACGGTTGCGACACCGTATAGCGGCCCAGGTTGGACGCCGCGTTCCACATCTGCACGCTCTTGTAACCATCGGAAAAGCGCAGCAGCGAGGACACCGCCACCCCACCGCCGGCCGCCAGCGGGCCGCTCTTGGCCGGCTGGATCGAACTGAGCAGCACGCCCTGGCGCGTGTAGCCCTCGGTCATCACGTTGGCGATGTTCTGGCTGGTCGTGTTCAGGCCGGCTTGCGCTGCCAGTGCACCGGTCAGCGCGTTGTTGATGGTGCTCATGCTCGGGCTTTCGTGTTGGGGTCGGAGGCGATGGTTTTTCGGCTCATCGTGGATAGGCGACCCATCCGGCGTTGGACTTAAGCGCGTGCCTTGTCGGCGGGGAGTATCTGCTTGAGGATGGCGTCGGCAATGCCGAACGCGCGCTGGCCGGCCATGACGTCGGCGAGTCTGGCGTCAGCCATCTCGAGCATGTCCTGGTTGATCGGGTCTTTCGACGGGCTGTCGTCATCGGCCAGCTCGCGGGTGGTGCGGCGCATTTGCTGGAGCATGCTGGCGATGAAGAAAGATTCGAACTTCTCGGCGGCGGCTTCGACCTTGGCTCGGTATTTGGGGTCGAGGGTATCGGGGCTATTCGCGTTGTCGGCCACGGCGGTGGCTGTGTCAGCAATGCGCGTATCGGCGGTGAGTTGTGGATCGATGTTCATTTGTTTTTTCGCGCGTTGTTGCGGGTTGAACGATTTCCTGTTGCCGACGGTGTAGGGCGGAAGAGTGAAGCGTCCGCCATTGCATCCCATGCGCGCAGCGTTGAAAGGCCCTTTCTTGCCTGCGCTTTCGTTTATCGACCGTCGTCTCGACTGCTCATGTACGTTGGCCGGGAGTTCGCCCCGGCGAGCGAGTAACTTCTTTGTTATCGACAAAGAAGTCACCAAGAAAGCGACCCCACAGCGTCGCCCGCCTTCGGCGGGTCCCCTGCGCTGCGCGGTCGAGAAGGCGGCTGCGGAACTCGCCTCCTGCGTCGGCTCAGACAGTCCTCGCCGACCCCGCTGCGCGGGGCAACCTTCTCGCCCTGTGCTGCTCGGCGACGCTGAATGGGGTGCCCACACCACACAACATGGTTGTTCGAGCGAAG
>NZ_JBGVSA010000018.1:0-82758 GCF_041807905.1 Uliginosibacterium sp. sgz301328 | reverse complement strand
CTAGGCATTGAGCAACAAGTGTGTCCTGCATGTCAGCGCGCTGATCATGGAACGTGCTTTCGATGTCGCCGGAGCCGACAACTTCTTGACGATGGAGATGGACACCACATTTGCAAAAAGTGTCTGGAGGGCGGGTTCGTCGCATGCCCTCTATGTGCGAACTCTATGCCTGCCGGACGCGGAGTGAAATGCGAAGCTTGCTACTGGCGGACGCTTGCTACAAAGCGCGCAGCGACGGCCAGCGAGGTGTTTTCCAAGCGTGAGCAAGCGAACATCTTTTGTGCTTTTGGTGAATGGTTGAGTAATGAGGTGGGGGAACAAAAGGCCGCAGTGACGGTTCTTCGGTACTTGCCATTCTTTGTTGACGTTGCTTCGTTAGGAACTATGGTGCCGTCATACCAGGAGTTACTGGAGAAGTTCTCGACTTTGGGGCTCCGGCGAAACCTGCTTGCGATGCGATTCCTTGAAATGACAAATCGGATCGTGGTCAATGAACAGCAGAAGCGAGACGCCTCAGATCTGCGCAGAATTGATGCAGCGCTTTCAGGTGCCCCATCAGTTGGCCGTCTTCGAGAGGCCTTGGACGGATACCATGCAGTCCTGCGCTCAAAGCTGGCCGCAGGAAAGATCAGTGTGCGGTCAATCCGGCTATCTCTGACGCCGGCTGCCGCATTGATTGCAGTGGCAGCAAAATCTGATCATCAGCTGCCAGAGCAGGCCGATCTATCTAGGTACCTGAGTGTGGCACCTGGCCAACGTGCTGCGGTTACAGGCTTTGTGAGCTTCCTGAAGATGGAGTACAAGGCTCAACTGGAAGTGCCAGCCAAGGCGAGCAATGGAGACACTTTTGAAGTTCGTCGAAGCTTGGAACGAGCAATCGCCGCACAACTGAAATCAGGCGTTCGCAATCCCGCAGAATGCACGGCTCTCTTGGTAAATGCGCTTCGGTATTTTCATCATATGCCTGCAAGAACAGCAAAGTCGGTTGCTGTTGTTGGCATTCTCACAGAAGCGCCAGATGGGAATGTCTTTGTTCTTCACGCAAAGACCAAATATCGGCTACCGCGAGAAATTTCCGTGCCGCTGATGATGAATAAGGTTTCTGCTAATCATACGTTGGACACAGATTCCCGTTTCAGCCAAGATAAGACTTGAGTGTGATGTAGGGCCAGTGGGGAGCACGCCACATGATTTCCGAAACCGAACGCCTTCGCCGTAAAGACGCCATCAACTTTGCACGAGGCAGCGTGCGTCTTGAGGGCTGCATCTTAGATGCAGAGATCGAGCGCTTGAACGATGCGTTCATCAATGGCGACCTCACGACTGAAGAACATTCTCGTGCATGTCGAGCGTACATCCTCACTCGCCCTAGCCATCCTCCGCCTGCTCCAGCGCCTCAGTCTGAGTAGCTAACGGGCTTGGCCAGCGAAGAGGCAGCGACTCCTGCTCAATTGCCGCAGCCTGATGCTTCACAAAGTCGGCTTCCTTGAACCATCCTCGGCGCTCACAGATGCCCAATATGCGCTGAATCTCTGCATCGAGCATGTTACGCATTACGATGCCAGCGTCCTCCGCCATTGCATGAAGGTGCAGCGTCCGATGCAGATCGCAACAGGCTTTCGACAGATGATCTGCAATTCGGAATCCTCCGCTGTCTATGTCACCCCAATGAAAAATTGCAGTGTCGCGCGGCAACGAAGAAAGCAAGAGTTTATATACGCGCATCCATGATGGACTCGGCATGCCTCCGGTATATAAAAGACACGTCCGGCCGACTGCGTTACTCCGCACAACGGATGACGCCAACTCGTGAAATGTTGTGAGGTTCTCTACGCTCAGCAAGGACGTCTGTCCTGCACAAGAGCCGTCAAGTTCGAAGCCAAGTATGCTGCCGGGGTGAAGTGCAAGGTACGGCTGAATGGCAGGGAGCAGGTGCAACTGCGTACGGACCAAGAAGTCTGGTGCCGAGATCATGAATGGCAGGGGGAACTTGACCAACCCAAGCTCCCGAAACACATCCTCTTGCTCTAAGGGCGGCAGTATCAGACTTTCTTGCACCAGCGCGTCTATTGCCGGCGCCAAACGCTCTGGACGTTTGCTGTCATTGAAAAGTTGAGCGCCAACTCTTCTTATTGGAATGTCATCAATGGCTGCATTCGGTGAACGGTCTAGACCAGAGATTCTCGTTTTGCAGTAGCTGACTAATTTCACCGCATCCAGCCAGCTCTCTATGCCGTGGCTGCTCAGCTCAATTTTCCTGGGCGATGCCCCGGAAACCCACGCATTCAGCACTTCATTTAGTACTGGATATGCCTCAATCGAAGGCCCAAACGCGTCCATAGCTTGGCGCATAGTTTGCCAACGAGGGATAACCTCCACGCATCTGGCAAGTTCTTCTGGGTCCAGTACTTCAATAGCCAAGATCTGACTCAAGTGATCTGCACGTGGATCCCACTCGATGGCAATAGCGCCTTTGCTGGCGACGAGCTGTAGATCGCCATTGCACTCCCTTTGTTCCGAGTGCGTGCGCAATCTCATGTAAGCAGGGAAAGACCCCTTCGAAAACAATAGCCGCGACGTTCTTCGCGTGAACTGGCTGAGCTCACAGTCAGGCCAAGTCTTGCTCACCGCCGTTTCTACTTGACGCAGTAACTTCAGTAATGCGGATCTCGCGACCTCGTGCATAAGAAGATCGCCCCTTAGCTCAACTCAAGGACAGCACGTTCAATCAACTCAGGATGACGCTCGGGAATGTCACTTTGAAGTAGCTCCCGAGCGGCATCTTTTATGAGTACGCGATAGATGTGGCTGTCCGCGCCATTGCGATGAAGATCGTAATAGCAATCGAGGACGGGAACGAGCTTACCGACATCGGTGTCGGGTCCCGCCATGATCAGTTGCATGCCGAGAGATTTCAAAAACTCCGCAGTCACGTAAGAGTTCTGCGCATCCATCCCATAGAAAGCCTCATCCAACAGCATAAAAGCGCAACCGGCATGTACACTATTCGGGCGAATTCGGTTCGCTGAGGCTAGGGCAGCGCCCGCAATCACATAGAATGGCACGCGGTGTTCGCCATTGGAGGCTATGCCAATCCGCTTGCTCAGTGTATCAACGGTTTTTCCTTCGACTTTGATCGCCAGATCAAAGGAGAAGAGCAGTCTATAGTCCTCCAATGGATTGTTGTCACGATCATCCCCTGTTTCGCAGGCTTCCAGCAGCCTCATTAATTGGGCCTGACCTTCACTGATGGGGGCCGCATCGCTGCTTTCCTCTGAGTAAGGAATTGGCTGTGCTGAGTCGCTCGTTATGAGATCGTGAAGCGCTTTATAAGACGGCGACACTTCCGACGTGAAGGAATAACGTTCGCCGCCGGTGAACTCTGGGCAACGATCCAGTATGCGATTTAGCTCTTTGATATCTTGTTCGACCCTCTTGATCGCTTCTCGCATTTTGAATTTCACATCGGATCTAAACGATTCCTCTGCCGCCGTTCGCGCAGCAGCGGCTTGATCCTCATAATTCGCAAGAGTGGACTCTTGAAGTAGTTGCATGTGACTGGCGGCCCATTTCGCAGCCTTGCGCCAATCGCCGCGCTCATCCATGAGGCCAATCGATCGCTCGTTGATGTATGACACGAACTCCGTCATGAACAGCGTTTCCCGCTCTTGTATTCGTTTTGCGGCAGTCGAAATTTCTTCCGAAAGAAACTGCATCATGACTTCCGGGCCTTTGGAGGCCATTATGTCCGTGCACTTGGCATAGAGTTCAACAGCAGCATCGGAGTCGTGACTTTCATCAGAGCGAGCCTTTTCGTAGTTTTGTAAGTGCTCTTCCAGACTCTTCTGCTCCGACGCTAGGGATGATCGTGCTTGAATGAGTTTTTGTTTGTCTGAGGCAACATGACTTGAAAGCTTGTTCAAATCGTCCTCAGCCTCTTCACACGATTTCTTGGCTTCAGCTATTTGATCTGACAGCTGCTGCAAACGTATTGGCAGTGAGACTTCAGCGGCCAGAGTATCGAAGCGACTCGTTGCCACCAGGTATGTCTCGCGCAGCGTGCCGTATGAGGAGAGTGTGATGCGTTCGATGCAATGACGTGCGAACTCTTCTGCGCGGCGCGTGCGTTCATGAAGTTGTTTGGCGGCGGACTCGGCGCGAGTTGCGTCCATAACGTCCTGCCGAAGCACGGCAATATCGGCCTCGCTGATTTTCGCGCCGAGGCGCCATTCGTGTCTGGGTATGAGCTTGAGTCGCCGCGTCCCGCCGTTCGCGCTAAGCATGCCGTCTCTGGTTAACGCCCGAGGATGGGCTTCCAATTCAGCTTCGGTTTCCACGCATCGCATGGATCCCATAAGGCGCTGTAGGAAGGCCAAAGCAACTATGTCATCGCTAGCCAACAAAGATGCAACGGTGTCGCTCGCATAGCGCCGCCCGATTTCGTCACGGAAATGAACGGGCTGAATGACACTTACGCTATAAAGAGGGGGATCTGCGTGGCGTAAGGCCTTTACGGCGTCACGCTCCTTCCCTTCATCTACTAAGAGCGCCAGCCTATTAACCCCAAGGAACGATTCAATAGCTGCTTGCCAAGATGGATCTTTGACTTTAACGAGACTTGCTGCAGTCTGACTTTGAATGCCTGCTTTGCGAAACAACGCCATAGCTAGGGCAACGTCGGACTCCCCTCGCGCCGTGCCGTCCAACCGGACTCCGCGACTTGCTGCATTGAGTTGCTCTTGCGCAACTTCGAGTTTGCGCGATGCGACACGAAGAGTCTCAGACGCATGGTTCTCTTGCGTGTGTAGATGTGGTGCTGCTTCGTTCAGAATTGCCAGAACGGATTGGGCAATTTGCATATCGGCTGCGGGGCCACCCAGAACCCTCCGATCAAACTTTGCCAAAACATCGGACAGTCTGTTTGCAATAGGCGATGCATTCGCCTTCAGGATTTCGCGTGCGTTTTCCAAGCACGTGCGGAGATCAAGCTCCACGGACTCAAGAGCTGTTTTAGCCTGGGAAAGAGCGGACGACAGAGCATTCTTCAATGCCTGTGCCTGTTGAGGTGCCTGGGCTTCCGGATCCTTTGCATACTCCTGTACTAAATCGAGATGCACGTTTCGCAATCGATTCACTTCTGCTTTCTTGAGCTCAAGAGCCGTCTCGTTGGTAGAGATGAGCCGGCCAAGATTTCCCTCCTCATTCAGAAGCTGCTGGACAAGATTTTCCGCGGACTCCAATTGCAGTGCCAGCCGAACGGCTTGCGCGACAGCACGCCGCTGATAGTGACCACCTAGTGTCTCAAAGCGACGGTTGATATCTTTTAGCTGAGCGATCTGCTGCTGTATGTCGGCAATCTTCAGCGAGAGATCTTTTAATACTCGAATGTGAGCCAACGTGCCGTGCTTGTCGATAGGAGTGGGTTCGACGAGGTAGCCACGCAGAAAATCGCCTACGCTATTGACGTTCTTGAGATTTATGCTGTGACGAAGCGCTTTGACGAATTGTCGCCGATTGATATGTCGCTCAGGATCTTGAATGCAGTGGAGCAACTCATCCAGATAGTGCTCCGGCTTGCTCGTGAGTGTTGGTGTCCTGCCTGCGTGCTTTGCTCTGTTCCTGAGTAAGGCTTCGAACTGCTGCCAGTCCATCGGTGATCGCTCGCCGCCCCCTATGTCTTCGAGATGATCGTCGAGATCTAAGACCACTCCAGGCACAACATAGAGCCCCAGAATCTTATGATCACGTTCGGTGACTGTTGAATACATGCAGACACCCGCTGAAACGCAATCTTGCGGCCGGTCTCCCTCAAAGACGAGGGTGATATAGGTGAGTGCTTCATTGCGCTTGCGTGTAAGTATCTGCTTGTCTTGTTCATTGCCTGATCGCATGGCTCCCAGCGCGTAGTCGCGTAGTGAGCGATGATCTTTCTGGACTGACTGCGCATTGAAGCTGAGGTGCTGGCCGTGAGCGCCTAGCAGGGCAACTTGAAGCCCGTCAATGAAACTCGTTTTTCCGGCCCCGTTGGCTCCAAGAATCGCAGTCCCTCCGGGACTTAAGTCAAAGGTCTCGAAATCCCAGAAGGAGAACTCAACAAAATGGACGCGCGCTAGTCGAATCATGGTTTGACCCCTGCAGAATCAGTCTTCGGATGATCGATCAAGTGTTCCCCCTTGGAGACCTCGACCTTCAAGTCGGCAGAAAATCTATTCAAGGCGTATTCACTTAGAATATCTACGATGCCTGGATTGATAGAAATGGCGAAGGGTTGTGGATCGCCGTCCTCTGGCTCGATTTCACGCGCCAACCCCTTCGCCTTGGATGCTTTTAGAAGCTCCCTTAGCGATCCGCCTCGCTTGTCAAAATCTCGCTTTGCGAGTTCTTTGAAGTGTGTTTCAAACTCCTCGATTCCCACTCGCGCATCCCCTTCTGCGGTCAGGTCTCCGACGCTGGCGCGAGAGTGGTACAGCTTGCGCAGGGTGACCAGGAAGAAGGTTTCCTGTAGGTCCATCGGAATAAGCTTCGATGTGTCTTGCCTGACGTAGCAATACTGGAGGCTGTCATTGAATCCGAGCTCTAGGCCCATCAGATCGAGAGCTTCCTTGAACTCTTTCCGATAAGTGCTGATGAGCCGATAGGAAACCGCCTGCCGCTGGAATCTGGCATATAGGCATTGCCCTACGACCATTTGATACATCGCTTGCTTGAAGTCACTCGGAACGTATTTTCCTTCCGTGCTTTCGGCGATTTGGTCCCAGTTACGTGGCATTGTTTGCGTTCCTTGTCACAGAAAAATCGGGGGTAATGAATAGCGCAGTTTCCAATTCACCATTCACCTGTGAGTTTTGCGATTCCGCGCTGAACCCGAGCCTTTTCATAAGAGGATTTGCCGCGTTACCCCGCGGATTGACCTTGAGGTAGGCCGCTAAGCGCACGAGCGCTAGAAACGCTACGGCGTCCTTAACCGTCGTAGCTGGGAAGTCGCGAGCAGCAAGTGTCTGCCCCGGCGCCAAAGTCGCCTCAACGAATCGCTTGATCGCTATAGGCGACATATCTCGATTGGCGATCATTGCCTGCCGTAGCTGATGCATCGCTCGCTGGTGCGGAGTAGGTTCCGCTTTACGCAATGCATGGCGCACAGGTTTTGTGGGGGGAGGTGTTGGCATCGTCATGCGCTGCTCTGACACTACTGAAGTTGGCGATAGCAATCGCCCCTCGATATCGAGATTGAGCGCTTGGGCGCCTCGGAGCACATGTGCTGTGTTGTCTATGGCAGCTTCAATTCGATCCGAGGCACGCAGTCGATAGCTGATTACCGCCAAAGCGCGATGTGTCGCCGACTCCATGACGCGATCCATGCGCTCCAGGAATCGCTCTACATCGGCTAGTCGTCTGAAGCGCTCCACGTCACGTTCAAGTGCCGCCTCTTCCTCTCCTGGACGGGCCCCCGCAATTTCAGCGTAACCGGCTAGTAGTTTGCCTCTCTCGTGGTCGTCAGTAGTAACGCGGGTGACTACCTCGATGATTTCGTATCTCAAGGAAAGGGGATGGTTCTCAGTGCGCAACTGCTTGAAGTCGCGCACGTAGATGTCTGCGATGTGCTCAGAGAAGAAGCGCCGTATGAAGACGGACGTTGCGTCCTCTCGCGCGATTTCCTTCATCAGATCACGAGCGCGAAGGGTTGTTGCGTTGAGGGAGTTAAGTAGCTGCGCACAGAGCCTGGCTGCACTGGCAAAGCCCGCCGCCTGTCCTCTCGGGTCCTTTTGCACGCTTTGAAGTTGGCTGTAGATGAGTTGAATATTTCCCCCGATGTGCTGCGGACCCTCGGTGGCAAATTGCTGCAATGCTTCGAAAAAACGCATCACTGTCGGGCGCATACTGATGAAGGTCTTCAAGCCGACTTGTTCTTTCACCAGCCATCCAGTCTCAGCTAGGCGCGTTACAAGGCCGGCTGCTTGAATTGGCAATGGAGTAGTGGGTCGGGTCCCGTCCTCTTCTTCCCAATCTTGATCTCTTAGCCATCGTTCGATTTCTTTGATGACCTGATCAAGGAGGTAGCCGTCTGCATAGTCAGGCACTGACTCTGGACTGAAAAAGCGGTCAGCTAGTCGACACAGCAACTCCCACATACGTCGGTTGTTCCGCCCCGTGAGCGCGGCAAACAATGTAGGTGGCAGTCGATCAAAGAGGTTCATGGCATGCCCGCATGATGGATGAACTTAACATCGATGTTATCTTAACATTGATGTTAACTTAACACCTATGTTAAGATTTGTCTATGGAAACTACGTCACGCACATCCGACCGAGTCGAACAGCTGCGGCGCGCACTCATCTGGGAAGGTGAGATGACCAATGAGCGCATTCGTGAGCTGTTTTCGGTTGGGCCAGTCCACGCCAGCCGCTTGCTTGCTGAGCTTAAGGACCGTATGGGCTCCTCTGCTGTTCGAACCTCGGCATATGGCCCATTGCGGGTTCTGTATGGGGAATTGGATAACTTAGGTAAGCGATCCCCGGACGAGTATCTCGCCTTGTTGGAAACGTTGCCTGGGGCTCATTCTCGTGGTGGAATTGAGACCGTTTATGACGCGCGCTTGGATCTGTCGGTGATATCCCCGCAGGTCTTTTCCGCCGTATTCAAAGCCATTGCGAATCGACTTGCCTTACAGATGTCCTACAAGTCGATGGGCACGCCCACGGGATCACAGCGCGTAGTCTTTCCCCATGCGCTCATACGCGCGCCACGCCGTTGGCATATGCGTGCGTGGTGCACGACTCGTCAAGAATTTCGGGACTTCACCCTTGGGCGGATAGGACGGACGGAGGTGCTGGATGAGCTTGCAACGAAAGATGCGGCGGAAGATCAGGGCTGGAACTCTGTGATCGACCTTCGTATCGTGCCGCATCCAGAACTGTCTCCTGCTCAAGCGAAAATGATCGCTGAGGAGTACTTCCCTGGCACGTCTGCGCGCAAGCTAAGCGTTCGTCAATGCATGGCGCCCTACATCATTCAGGATCTCCGTTTGTCCACCGACGCGGAGAAGCAGAGCCCACCTGAATATCAATTGTTTTTGGCGAATGCCGACACTTTGCCGCCGATGTTTACGGACAAATCGACATGACATCTGATTCGTTCGTTATGGTCCGAAGGGGACGAACCTCAAGCATTCAGTCGCTGGACAATTCTATTAGCGTGCTCGTGCTCTAGCCCAAAAGTAAAAAGGCTGTCCTCTAGTAGGCTTGGCCCTTCCCGCACAACCGTAAAATCAACAAGAGTTCGAGGAAAACAGGATGGGAGATTCAGGTTCTTCAATCGTCGCGGAAGCAACACGGCGCGAACTCATCGCATTTGCTTTTGTCGAGGAGTCCTATTCGAAGTCGGGCGATATCGTTGGCGGCTTGTTGCCACTCTTTGCTCCTGTGTTAGCAAAGCGAGCCAATAGAATTTTTGACTCCGTGCAATTCGCCGCTGACGTGCAGGCGGCGTATGACATCCCTATGAGTCCGCTTGTGGCGAACGGCTTAGTGGATAGAATGGCCGAGGCTGGGCTACTCAGAATTGATGACGGTGACATTCGAACTTATAGGGTCGCGCCCCAATCCAATGTGCAGAGAAGCGACGAAACCGGAGTGGACGCGCTTCTAACGGAATTCTGTGCGTTTGCACGATCGGCTATTGAACGCGTCAAGCTCGCAGCGTCTGACGAAGCACTGCAAATGGGTTTTCTAAAGAGGCTGACAACTGCCTATTTCCTTAGCTTCGTGGAGAAGCGTGAGAAGAACTACTTCAAGGGCCACACGATTAGCTTGAAGAAGGTGGAGGATGACGAGCAAGACGCTGTTCAACTTGAGCAAGCGCTCGATGTTATCTGCGCAGAGTTCGCCTTGCAGAAGCTCGATGAAGGAGGAGTCGTTTCTGAATTACTCCTGCGCCTTGTTGCTGGAGCGCTCATCGCAGAAGTGGTCCTGACGCTGCAGCAACCAAGCTCGAAGCAGATCCTCTCTAGCTTGAAGGTGGTCTTCGACGGGCCGCTGATTCTCGACTTCATGGACCTGAGTACCCCCGAACTTAAGGACTATGCTGCTGATCTCTTTAGCCTCGTGGAAAGTGCGTCCATAAGGCGGGTTGTCTTTAAGCACACGGTTGAGGAAATGAAAGGCACCCTTCAGGGCCCGCTGAAGGCACTGCAGCGTGGGGAGGAGCCATTCGGTCCATTGGGAAATCGAATACGAGCCAACTCTGAGCACGCAGCATACGCTCGAGCGATGCTTGATGGACTTGAAGAACAGCTTGAGCGGATTGGATTTGAGATTCTGGACGCGGATAACTACTTGTCCGATGAATACACCAAATTCTGCAGCCAGGCAGCTGAGGAGCATCTTCGAAACGATGTCGGTCCGTTAATGTTCAATCTCGAGCGGCGAATTCGAGATGCCCACTCGATTGCGACGATCCTCCGACTTAGGGGAAGCGCTCAAGAGCATGGCTCCATTGCGGAAACTGGCTGGATCCTGGTTACAAGAAACGATGCTGTGGCTAATAGATCTCAGAGCTCCCTCGAAGCGAGACAGTTGATTGAGCGCAAGCAGGTACCGCCAGCGATTACGGATCGCCGCCTTGCCGGCTATCTGTGGTTTGCGGTAGGTGGGTCCGTTGGCGCGCTCACACGAAAGAAGCTGATTGCCAATTGCTCCTATGTGATGACGCCGCGGACAGACGTCGTAAGCAAGGCGCGCCAATACTTATGCGAACTCGATCCCGCGAAGGCGGACACGTTCGTGGCACTGATGCGCGATCAAAGAGCGCAGCGGTGCCTCATGCGCTCGACCCTCGGCTTTCCAAGTTCCATTAGGCCCGAAAACGCAGAAGAACTTCTCCGAGAAGTCCGGCTCAGCGTTGCTGAAGACATAAAAGCGGAGGCGGCTGCACGAGAAGCAGAACTGCAAGCCAGTCACCAAGCGGAACTTTCAGCGTTGGCGCAAGCTCGGCTGTCGGATCAGCTGGAGAGCCAAAGCATGCACCTTCGAATGGCGCATGATCGAGAGGTCGAACGCAGCCTGGCTGATGGTGAGCTCAAGAAACGTGACGAACGGGTTGACGCGTTAACTGGTCGTCTTTCCACTCTAGAATTAGCACTTGAATCTGGCAACGGTCGAAGAATTCAGCGTGCAGTACGCAGCGCGCAGAGTGCAACACAAGGACTAAAAATCCTCCTAACGGTCGTCTATTTGCTTGTTGTGGGATGTGCTTACTGGTTTCTGCCTAGCGAGCGGTCCGGCTACGCACTCGCGATCACGGTGGTTGTAGCTTTGTTGGCCTTCTGGATCGTACCGCAGTACCTCTACGACCGGATCTCGCGACCCCTGTGGATGTGGAGGTTCCGAGCTAGGTGTGACGATCTTGGAGTCACTGAATACTTGGCTGCATACGACATTGATCCGTCACTTGGCAGAGTCGTACCAAGAATTCCACTCTAGGAGTAATTTTCTTCCTGACCGAGCTAAGAAATTGACGTAGAAGGTGCTGTTCGGGCGCGCAGGCGGTTGCGCCGCTAGTGCCAATATCGGCTCGCTGCTAGCCCATTCCAAGACTGTTGCCGCCGATCATGGCGCTCAGCGCCTTGCCGGAATGCTGCCAGCCGATTTGCCCAATTGGATCAGTATGCGTGGTCAAGCTCGCCGGGTCGCGTACGCTGGGCCGCCGCTTATTGGGAAAGCTCTTGGTAACTGGTCTTTAGGAATCTTGCCGACTTTGTAAAGGCAGCACATTTCAACGCCTCAAGATTGAGCCGCAAACGCGAGTTGATGTCCGCGTCGTATATTTTGTCGCTATTCAACGTCAGAATGTATTGCTTTTTCGAAAAAGCCTCTGAGTTGTCGCTGAGATAGTTCAGGCTTTTTAGAAGCGTGTCATAGTCGACATCAAAAATATTGTCGTGCACCAGCAGACCAGGATGTCGCTTACCGGTCTCGGCGTTTGTTAGGAGACCGATATCGTAAAGAAATACCTTTTCACGCTCATTGCTGTGACTGCCATCGTCATAGATGCGAAGCTCAAACTTGACGACCTCCTTTTTCTTCGAGATCTCTACATCGAAGGAGCTTTGCCGATTTCCGGCGACTACCTCGTGTATATCGAGAATAGTTTGCTCCAAGGAAGAGATCACGTCGGCCGAGTCGGTTACAAAACTGTCTAGCAAAAAAATCAGGCCGTCGCGCTCATTTGTTTTTTCCTTCTTCTCTCGCTCGTAATCAGCATGTTTTTTTATGAAGGCCGCAAGAGAGGCGTGGTCTTCCACCTTTTTCTGGTATGTAGCGATGGTCTGACGCAGGCTTTTTAGGGCGCCTTTTTGATCAATTATCGAAATCTTTTCCCGGTAAATCCGATCAAGGCGAACAATATTTCCATCGATTTCTTTAAGCTTTTCTTCGAGTTCTTTGCGCCTTCCATCGATGAGCGTTCTCTGAAAGTCGTCGATTTTTTTCTTGAATGCGGTAACTTCTTCGATCTGCTTTTTGATCAAATCCCCTAGG
The DNA here is from genome assembly GCF_041807905.1 of Uliginosibacterium sp. sgz301328. Lineage (NCBI taxonomy): Bacteria > Pseudomonadati > Pseudomonadota > Betaproteobacteria > Rhodocyclales > Zoogloeaceae > Uliginosibacterium > Uliginosibacterium sp. sgz301328. Next base: position 70,225 of record NZ_JBGVSA010000018.1, on the reverse strand, counting down.
CCAGCCTTAAACTGATTGTAAAGCTCTCCCACCTCGCCTTCATCAATATAATTATCGCCCTTAAATAGCTTGATCTTTGAAAGTTCAGTCTTTATGACGGCCTGCCGAGATCGAAATTCCCCCAGATTATTTTCAATCTCGATTATCTCGTCTTTAACAATGTCGTAGCCTTCAATATTCTCTAAACGCTCGATTTCCTGGTGTATTCTGGAAACTTGGCTGGTGAGTTCGTTTAGATCTGATTTGGCTTCAGATATATTCTTCCCGGTAATGGCGGTGATGTTTTCCTTGGCCTTAGAGATGGCCTTTCCAACGCTATCTATTTCGCCCAAAAGGGATTTGGCCTGCTTATATGGCTTAGGATCAATATCAAGCAGGAATAAATGAGGGGTATAGTCCGGCGGAATATTTCGATTGGTATCAAAGCATTTGACAATGGATTTGAATTCAGACCGCTCATCCCTGATCAAGGGGCCCATCATGGTTCGGAATGATGGAATGCTTTCGTCGCTGGAGGCGCCAAACAGCAACGCGGTAAGGTACCTTGTTGCATCTTCAATATCAGTAAAAGTAGTGGTTTTTCCATCTTCAATCAGAGTTGGACATTTGTAATTCCCAATGCTTCTCTTGATCGTTATGGGCTTGTGATTTATCTCGAAATCAAGACAAATAAAAGCGTCGTATGGAAAGGCTTCTTTGGGGACCAAAGACACTCGACTTTCTTCATGTCGTTTCAACAAACCATAGTTGATAAATTCGATCGCCATCGACTTGCCAACGCCATTGGTTTTGACATTGTTCTCTGTCGTCTCACCGAGAATGAGATTGATCCCGTCATTAAAAATGATGGGATCGAAAATGTCGGGTTCGCTGTATAGCTTTTTAATTCTTAGCACTTAGCCACCAGATAAGGCTTCTGGAAATCTATAATGTCCAGAGAGTATAAAAATAGCATTGCGTAATAAATACTTCTGGCATTAACTCCGCCGGACTTAGTTATCGTCTTTGCGACATCAAAGATACTGACTCTGGAGTCTTCGGAGTCATGAATGAGCTTCAGAATTTCGAAGCCAAGAACGGGCGCCGACTTGAGTAAATCGTCATCCTTCGAGAATAAATTAGTCAAGTGGCGCCTTGTAAGGGAATATGTTGCATTTCATCAGCTGCTCAATAACGTAGAACTCCGCAGCCCCCTCATCGAATGTGTATCCATTATTGCCCAGAAAACCGCTGAGATCGACTATTATCTGGTCGAGAGCCGTCTTCGGATCACCCCCACATTTGGTCAGCATTGCGTCGCTATATTTCTTTAGGTAGTTAGCGGCTCGCCGAAGCTTGACCTGCCCGAAATCGGACTCTTTCTTTACGGCTTCCAGCACCGCGCCATACTCAATATAGCCAGTGTTGTACATGTTGACGAGGAAGTCGGAGTGATTCGCAAATCGATTGTATATTTTGTCTGCTGGAATTGGCTCTTCAAGATAACCAGTCCCGGCATCCTCATGCTTCTCGTCGCTAATGTATTCAATGATGCCTAGGATAGTGAGGACTTCGTTCGGTAGGCTTTGCTGGGTGGGCAAGGAAAGCTCGCTGTCCAAAAAGTCAGCAATAGATTTTAATTTTTGAACATCCGGATTGCTGGTGATTTTCTTGATGAGGTCTTCGACATCAAGAATGTCGGTTTTTGTGTCGATGCAATACTCGGGGCCGCCGATTCTTGTGGATGCGTGGTTGGTCTTTTTAACAATATTTAGAATGAGTAGCTTGTCGAACTTTTTATACAGTTCTTTCTCAATAAATTTCTCGACTGTATATTTTGTTTTACTCAGGGCCGAAGTGGATGTCACCTGAATCGAAATTCTATTCTGTTCGTCACCAAGATCAATGGCTGCGGCATTCTGGTCTGAAATATTTATATTTATCAGGTTGTAGCCATAAACAAGATTCAAAAGGCCGCAGTAGAAATCTTCCGCGCCGTGATTGATATCCGTCAAGCTTAGGCTGTTGTGCATTTCAACCTGGGTCTTCAGCCAGGAGAGTGCAGCAATTATTTTTTTGTGGTAATCAATACGGTTCATATTTTTGGCCTCGCCGACCCGACGAATTTTGGTATTAATTGTGGCGTGATTTCGTAGAGGGCGTAATGCGAACAGCAATCGCAATGCAGAAATCTATTGGATCGGGATTAGTCCAATCCCTTTCAGGCCGTTCAAAATAGAGGCGGGAATACCGCCACGACTCTCATTCTGGTGATTGAATGGCAAAAATGGTCCTGGGCAATCCTTAGTGGCCTTGGATACGACGCCAAGTGCGTTGGCAGTTGCGCGCAGAAGCGTTGCAATCCATGCTCGCAAGAAAATGCTATTGGCATCCATGGAAAATGCTAGATACTGATACGCCCCTGATGATTGCACCCGGTCGTCATGGGTTCGCGAGGGGCGCTTTTGGATTTCCATGATATACCCAATACCCGTTTGGGTTGTGACCTGTAAAAGCAAAATCCCGCGCACCTGGGTTTTGGTTTTGTGGTCGAGATAAACCCAGGCCTTAGCGCTATCCGAGAGGCCGGAGTCATTGCTTTCTGGATTTGGAAAGCCAATGATGGCTGGCTCCGTAAAGACCAAGTCACCATTCGCAGTGACAGCTGCGACCTCCTGTATGGGAGAGCTTGAGTCTTGGGCCATACTTTGTAGCGCGTTCCAAGTGGCCATCAGCTCACTATCGATGGCAGAGGTTTCAGGTGCTGTGATAGATGCAGGAGCCACACCTTGAGGGCCGCCAAAGATCGCGCCACCCGATACCGTGGTAGTTGGAGGCTTCACTATAGGCTTGGGCTTATCTCTGACAACGGTGCTTTCCCGTTGTACGCGTTTGATTTTGCGCGGAGCGCCGAGTATTACAAATGTATCGTCCTCGATTTCTTCCGCCGCATGCCCGCCACTTGGCTCTTGGATGTGAGTGATGAGGATGTCTGCATTGCCTTGAGGCTTTACCTCTCGCACCTGCGGCCAAGCAGTACCGCCCCTTACGTCCTTCAACGAGCCCGTGATATTGGTGTTCGCTCTGTCGAGATAGATCTCGGCGCCTCCCGGATCGCTACATCCGTTGATTTGCAGCGCGAGAAACCGGCGTTTTTCTGGGTCAAGCCATATGCCCTTGACCCGAAGTTGGGCAGGGCCTGCGAACCACGGACCGATACCAGGAAAAATATGTTTTGAACCAAAGACGTCTTGCGTGGCCTCGCCTTGAGCCCAAATCTGCCGAACTCTTCGCTTGGTGGTTTCGTCATGCTTGAGGTGCGCGAGTAGTATCCCGTCACCGTTAACGCAGTGCTTGTCGACAGTGACTTGCCATACGCCTTCGGGCGCTTCCTCTATGTCGGGCACGATCAAACTGCCTACCGCGGCGTCGAATGGCTGTGTAACGAGAATGCGCTTGAGATACTGCGATCGACCATAAAGGCGCGAGAAAACCTCCATGCAAGGGATCACAAGTCCTCGTGGGTTGCTCGATAGATGGAACTGAACGACACGGGTTTTCGGGTGCCGTTCTTTCTCCGGAAGGAGATAGTCTTTGGAGACGAGCCAGCTTGGGTCAATAGATTTGGCCGATTGGTCCCAAGGGCCAGAGATACGCCACCCGTCATCGGAGAAATCGAGCTGAAAAGTCTCTTCCTCCAAAGGGATTTGGCCGACCTTCTTTTGGCGATGCCAGATCGTGCCGAGTCGGACCTGTCCTAGATTCGTAAGACCCACGTCGTAGTACACGTATGAACGATAGCTCCCGTCTTTCAAGATGGGGCGAAAGCAGACTTCGACTTTGGGCTCAGATGGCGCGGCGGGGTTCTTCTTGAGTCCGCAATACCACCATGCGAGTAGCCGGACATTACTGTCCTCAGGAATACCTTCGATCAGAATTTGTCGGGAAGTGGCCTTCTGTTGGCTCATCGTACTTGGGCAGGGAGGTCATAGATGTGCAAACGCCTCTTCCCAATGAAGAGGCGTCGCACTTAATTCTAGATCGTCGCGTTAATTTCTGGAAATCACAGCCGCCGCCCACGAGCGCCGCCGCGCTTGCGGAGTGATGAGGCGCGCGATAGGGGCGGGCGCCCCAGCGCGCGACATCAAACGGACCGGAAAGCGATTGCAGCGCTGCGCACTCCAGTGCGGCTTCTTCTGACAACGGCGGCAGCAGGCCCGGTAGTCGGCAAGCCAGCATCGATTTGCCCGTACCGGGCGGTCCGAACAACAGCAGCGAATGTCCGCCCGCGGCGGCGACCTCCAGCATGCGCTTTGCCTGTTGTTGCCCTTTCACGTCGATGAGGTCGGGATAGCGGGCCAGCGTTGGCGGCGGATTCCCCTGGTATTCGGACAGCAGCGTGTGGCCATTCAGGTGAGCGGCCACTTCGAGCAGGCCGCGGGCGGGCAGGATGCGCACGCCTGGCACGAGCGCCGCTTCGGCCGCGTTGTCGGCCGGCACGATGAGCGCCCGTCCAGACTCGCGCGCCCGCCACGCCATTGCCAGTGCGCCACGGACGGGGCGCAACTCTCCGGTCAGCGACAGCTCGCCAGCCATCTCATAGGTGGCGAGATCCGCCGCCTTGATCTGATCGGATGCGACGAGAATGCCGACGGCGATGGCCAGATCGAAGCGGCCGCTCTCCTTGGGCAGGTCGGCCGGCGCCAGGTTGACCGTCACCCGCCTCTGCGGGAATTCGAACTGGCTGGTGAGCAAGGCCGCGCGCACGCGGTCGCGGGCTTCCTTGACCTCGGTATCGGGCAGGCCGACCAGCGAGACGCTGGGCAATCCGTTGCCCAGGTGGACTTCAACGGTGACTTCCGGCGCTTCCATGCCGGAAAGAGAACGGCTTCTGACGAGTGCGAGCGACATGCCCGCAGCATAGTCAGCGGAATGGGGCGCGTATTGACTTGGGAGAGGTGTCCTGCGCGATTGTCCTTGCCGATGGAGGCTCGGCTGCAGGGCCAATGATGTATCGCTCCGAAACGCAGCCCTTACAGCAGCGCGCTCTTGATCAGCGGTGCGGCCCGCGTCAGATGTTTGTGCTGAAACTGCGCCGGCGCCAAGCCAAACCGTTTCTTGAAGCAATGCGAAAAATACGTGCTGTCGTTGAAGCCGCACCGGAATGCGACATCGGTTACGGCGCTGTTGCCCTTGCGCAGGTAGTGAATCGCCTTCGATAGCCGTAACTGAAGCAGGTAGTTCATCGGCGGCAGGCCGGTGTGCTCCTTGAATTGACGATTGAGCGAGCGCTCGGACATCGCATAGCGCCGCGCCAGTCCATCGAGCGAGATATCGTCGGCGAAGCATTCATCAAGATAGCCAAGTAGCTCCAGGATGACTTGTCGATCCCAGGCTTCGGTCCGCTTTCCGCTGGTCTCCTCCCTGACGCGCCCTCTCCACAAGTAGGCCAGAACCTGTGCGAAGAAGACATTGATCATGCACGGCGTGGCGTCGTCGATCGTGCGGCACTCGACATCCAGCCTGGGCGCCACGCGCTCGACGCAGTCCAGCACTTCGCGTCGCAACTGCCAATGTGCAGGTGGATCAATGAGGCACCCGTGCTGCGGCAAAACTGTCTGTCGCGGCCGTTGGGTGCCACAGCACAGAATATTGAACAGGTGCAGGTTGGATACGTCTTCGAAAAGGTGCCAATCGCCCGCGCGCACGTAAAAGATATCGCCGCGGCGCACGGTGAAGCTGCGGCCATTGAGCACGTGGGTGCCATGGCCCGACGTGACGATGACGATTTCGTCAACATCGTGTGCGTGCTCGGGGTAGGCGTGCTGCGGCAGCTTCCATGTCACCGCGACCGGCGCCTGGGGTGTGTTGAAGATGTCTTGAAGAGTCAGGATCTGCATCTGCGGTGCTTTTTTCTTTCGGCTCGGGCAGTAAACAGCAGATTCCACCGAGCAGCGTGCGCAAGGGGTTGGTCCTCGTCAAAACCGCCTCTCTTTTGCATGCCGAGCAGGCGATGTTTTCCTGCCAAGTTGGCAGGAAAACACAAGTCGGAGTCTCGCTCCGCAAAGCAGAATCCCTCTACCGCTTTGCCGCCGTTCGATGTGTGAGCAACGGCTGCCAGTGTGATAACAAGAGGGGGAGAAAATGCTGACGGACTCATTCCTCAAGGACCGGATTCTTGAGGCCAAAAGAAAATCACTTGCATGGGTCACGACCATGCAGGCTCCTGGACTGCCGGATGGCGTTTCGCGCGTCAGCGCCGTCCACGATGCGGCAATGTGGCAGCAGATGCTGTTGCCCGGAACGTACGATTCGATCATGCTCCGCCAACTGCTGGGCGACGCCTTGCCGCAGTCTTCCGCGCTGGCCGAATGGATATTGGGAGCGCGTACCAAAGAAGGCTTTTTCGTACTGCCGGGACTCGATTGGGCGCAGACATACAAGCGCCCCTCCTTCGCCGAGACGCAGCAGTACATGCACTTTCACACGACCAACTACGCTCTCGGCGCATTGGATGCGTTGGGCGTCGTCGACCACGTCGATCTGCCGTTCGTGACGCCGTTCATGGATGCACAGTACCTGTGGGCGTGGCTTGGCCGACGCGACATGCGCGACCCCTGGCTGGAAGGCAACAACATCGTCAATCTGGGCAGCTTTCTGCTGCTTTTGCATCGGCGCGACCCGTCGGGGCCGGCCATGCAGCGACTGCGCGACATGGTGGATTGGCACAACCAGCAGAGCGAGCCGTATTCGGGCTTCTGGGGGCCCGGGCAGCAGTTCAGCCAAGAGGCGCTTCTCTTCGCGCTGTGTGGTGCCACCCACAACCTCCACGTCTTTTATGCACTCGACGAGGACATTCCGCACTTCAATCAGTCGATCAGCCGCTGTCTCGAACAGCCCATCGCGGTGCGCAGCGCCTGCATCGACGTCGACGTGATCGACATCCTTGCACACGGTGCAAAGCGCTGCCCGCATCGGCGCGAAGAAATCGAGCATTGGCTGCGCACCATGGCGGTCAAGCTGCTGGACTTCCAGAACACCGACGGCGGCTTTCCGGACACGCTGACTGGCGAGCGCGGATACGACGGATGGGTCAATGGCTACAAAGAGCCCCAGGGTCACAGCAACACATTTGCAACGTGGTTCCGGTGGGTGTCGCTCGCGATGATCAGCGAGGTGCTGTGGCCCGGCTGGCAGCCTTGGCATTTCCGCCGAACCATCGGTATTGGCTACTTCAGGGACGGCTCGGCCGTCTGAACAACAGGAGGAGAAACATGCTTTTGAAACGGTGCGTTATTGCGGGGTGCGTGTCACTTGCCATGGTGTCGTCGGCTTTCGCCGCACAGACCTTGCGGATGGGTTACGACCATACCAACGAGCATCCAACGGGGCAGGCGCTGATCAAGTTCGGCGAACTGGTCGAGAAGTACACGAACGGTCAGTACAAGGTCAAGTTGTACCCCAACGGCCAGCTCGGAGATGAGCGCAAGATGCTCGAGCAGGTACAGAACAACGTACTGGACATGACCAAGACAGCCACCGTACTGATGGCGACCTACGCGCCCGAGTATTCCGTGTTGGTCATGCCCTATATGTTCAAGGGGCCGGATCACTTCGACAAGGTGATGAACGGAGACATCGGCAAAGGCATGAAAATGCTGACTGCCAAGAAGGGCCTCGTGGGCTTGTCTTTCCTGTACGACGAGCCGCGCAGTTACTACACGACCAAAAAGCAGATCGTCACGCCCGAAGATCTCAAGGGCGTGAAGATGCGCGTCATGAACTCGGCGGATGCCATCAACGTCGCCAAGACCATGGGGGCAACCCCGACGCCGCTGCCGTGGGGAGAGGTCTACACCTCGCTACAGCAAGGTGTTGTGGACGGTGCCGAAGGCGGGCCGTCTGCGCTCACGTTGTACAAGCACGGCGACGTGGCGAAGTTCTTCTCGAACACGCAGCACGTGCTGTATCCCGGCGAGATCGTCATCGGCACGCGTACCTGGAACAAGCTCAGCGACGCCAACAAGGCGGCTTTCGTCCGTGCGGCCGAAGAGGCTGCGCGCATCCAGATGAGCGAGTTCATCAAGCTCCAGACGCAGGCCATGAGCGACATGCAGAAGATGGGCGTGACGATCACCAGTCCGGATCTGAAGGCCTTCCACGCACGTGCGGCGGAATACTACAAACAATTCGCCAGCGATCCCAAACTCCAGTCCCTGATCGAGCGGATCCAGTCCGTCAAGTGATTGGCCGCACATAGGTGACCCGACATCCGTCCAGCGCGAGCCTCCCGGCACAGCGCTGGACGATGTGTCGTGCAGAGGAAATTCACATGAAAAGACTGACCGCATGGGTCGAAGCAGGGCTGAAGCAACTGCTGTTCGTGCTCATGCTGCTGATTGCCGTATCCGTTATCTGGCAGGTGATCTCTCGCTACGTGTTCGGCGATCCGGCGACATGGCCCGACGAGGTCGCTCGTTTTTCAATGATCTGGGTGGCTCTGCTGGGCGGCGTGTATGTCTACGCACAGGACAAGCACCTGGCAGTCACGATCCTGCCCGAACGCTGGGCCGGCTCGGTGCGTGGACATCTGCTCCAGATGACCTTCCATGTTCTGGTCGCATTGCTTGGTGTGTTGGCGATTGCTGGCGGAGCCAGCGTGGCGACAACCAATTTCGTCAACGGTCAACTGTCGTCCGTGCTGAACATCAACATGGGCTACGTTTATGTGGCCGTGCCAGTGACCGGCGCACTACTCGTGCTCTATGCCATTTGCTTCATCGTTGAACGGTGGCGGTCGGCGTGCGCGCTGAAGGAGGTGCGCAATGGCTATTGAAACCTGGACCGCCCTGACGCTGTTCGGCATTTTCTTTGCGTTGCTGTTTGTCGGATTTCCCGTTGCCTTCGGTGTGGCGTTGTCTTCCATTGCGGCGATGATTGTCTATGCCGATTTCGATACCGCGCTGAACGTAGCAGGGCAAGGCCTGGCGACGGGAGTGGAGGGCACCGCCTTTCTCGCCATTCCTCTCTTCGTCATCGCCGGCAACATCATGAATACCGGCTCCATTGCCAAGCGGTTGATCGACTTCACCAAGATCGTCGCTGCGCCGCTACCCGGGCCATTGGCTCACTGCAACATTATTGCCAGCACGCTGTTCGGGGCATTGGCCGGCATTGCCTCGGCCGCGGCCATCGCGGTAGGGGGCACGATATTCCCCCATGCCAAGCGGGAGAAATACGAGCCCGAATTCATGGCGGCGGTCAATGCCGCCGCTGCACCCGCCGGGTTGTTGATTCCGCCATCCGGCAGCCTCATTCTGTTTTCGTTGTATTCGGGCGGCACGTCGATCGCAGCATTGTTCGTCGCGGGGTATCTGCCGGGCATGCTATGGGGACTGTCGTGCATCGTGCCGGCGCTCTATTTCACCATCAAGAACAAATATCCGCGCGAGAAAGTAACGAGCTGGTCGTATGCGCTTCGCGCGACCTGGAACGCGTTGCCATCGCTTGGGCTCATCGTCATCTTGATCGGCGGCATCGTCACCGGCGCCTTTACCGCGACAGAGGCTGCGGGCATGGCAGTGTTCTTTTCGTTCCTGCTGTCGTTCGCATATCGCGAGTTGAAGCTCTCCGAGATCCCGCGGATTTTCATTGACTCGGTCGTGCCATCGGCCATCTGCCTGTTCCTCGTCGCTTGCTCCGGCATCATGGGTTGGGTGCTCAACTATGCATCCATTCCGGAGATGATCAGCCAGGTCATTCTGGATGCCTCCAGTAACAAGGTCATCCTGCTGCTGCTCATCAACCTCATGTTGCTCGTCGTGGGCACGTTTCTCGATCTCACGCCTGCGCTGATCATTTTCACGCCCATGCTCATGCCAGTGTTTGCGCAGCTTGGGATGCACCCTGTGCATGTCGGCATCATGATGGTGTTCAACCTGTGCATCGGTCTGATCACGCCGCCAGTGGGCACGCTGTTGTTCGTGTCCTGCTCGATTGCCGACATTCCATTCCAGCGGATCATCCCGCGCGTGTTGCCAATGGTCTTTGCCTTGATCGCTGCGCTGGCGCTGGTCACTTTCGTTCCCGAGATTTCGCTGTTCGTTCCGCGCCAGCTCGGGCTGATTCAATAGCAAGAAGAAAGCTCCGTATGTTGCACACCAGTGCCGTAGATCCCTTTGCACACCTCCACGACGAGTCATACGCCAGCCGCTATGAGGCGCCGGTTCTGGGCGCCGATGGTCTCATCTTCGTCGAGGGGCGTTCCACCCTGGCGCTCGATGGAGAATGGCGCTGCACGCTCGATCCATTCGATGAGGGCTTGCGACAACGCTGGTTTGCCGATGAACCGACGCCGCCGGCGCAATGGGATGCGCCGCGCGACTACGATTCAGAGGGCGGCCGGCGCGTAGCGGTACCCGGATGTGTGAACCTGTACGATCCGACGTGGCTCCACTACGAAGGAGCAGTGTGGTTCAGCCGAGAATTCGACTTTGTCGCACAAGCCGGCGAGCGCGTGTTCATGCGCATCGGTGCGGCGGCGTACCAATGTCGAGTCTTTCTCAATGGCGTATTTCTCGGTGTGCACCTGGGTGGATCGACGCCGTTCTGCGTCGAGTTGCGTGGCGTGCGAAATGGCCGCAATCGGCTCCAGATACAGGTCGACAACAGCCGCCAAGCTGGGCGTGTGCCCATGCATCACATCGACTGGTTCAACTACGGCGGCATCTATCGCGAGGTATCGCTGGTGAAAGTGCCGCACGTGTTCATCGCCGATTTCGGGGCCACGCTGGCCGCAAGCCCCGGCCATAACCGTCTGCGCTTTGACATGACGGTCTCCGACGCGGCCGATGGTGTCGGCGTCGTCGAAATTCCGGCGCTTGGTCTGCGTGCAGAGATCGAGGTTCGCGGTGGAGTGGGGCGTATCGAAGTCGACGCCGTGCCCGTGCTCTGGTCGCCGGAAAACCCGCACCTATACACGGTTCACGCCCGCTTTGGTCAAGACTCCGTGAGCGATCGTGTCGGGTTCCGCGACATTCGCGTCGACGCAGAACACATTCTGCTGAACGGGCAGCCGATATGGCTCCGGGGAATCTGCGTCCACGAAGAGCATCGAGACATGGGCAAGCGATCGAGCGAAGGGACGGAGCGCGCCATGCTGGAGGACGCGCGCGCTCTGGGCTGCAACTTTCTGAGGCTCTCGCACTATCCGCATCATGAGCGCGTAGCGCGATTGGCCGACGAACTGGGCTTTTTGCTGTGGGAGGAAATCCCCGTCTACTGGGCCATCGACTTTGCCTCGCCGGCCACGTTCAGGGACGCGGAGAATCAATTGCGTGAGTTGATCCGGCGTGATCGGAACCGCGCCAGTGTAATCGTCTGGGGCATCGGCAATGAAAACGAAGACAGCGACGCCCGTTATGCCTTCATGTCGCGCCTGGCCGCGGTGGCGCGACAGGCGGACGGCTCGCGTCTGGTGAGCGCGGCCTGTTTGATCAATCGCGAGAAATTCATGATCGAAGATCGTCTGGCTGCGCACCTGGACATCGTTGGTATCAACGAGTACTTCGGATGGTACGAGCCCGACTTCGAAGGACTATCGACATTGCTAGGCAATTCGCGGCCGGGCAAGCCGGTGGTCATCACCGAAACAGGAGCGGAGGCCGTCGCAGGGTTGCGTGGCGGTCGCCGTGATCTCTTCAGCGAAGACTGCCAGGCGGACATATATCGCGAACAAATAGAGCGGATCGGCAAGGCGCCCTATGTCAAAGGCTTGTGCCCGTGGATTCTGTATGACTTCCGCTCCGAGCGCCGTCAGACCGGGTACCAGTCCGGATACAACCGGAAGGGCCTGATCGCGGAAGACCGCCGCACCCGCAAGGCGGCCTTCGACGTCCTTGCTGCGTTCTATCGGGACCGTGCAGGGGTCTCGCACGAAGGGCGTGGTCTCACACCGCCCTGAGCTGGTGCGTCCGGCGGCCGTCGTGCAATGCGACGGCCGTGCTCGCCTCGCTCACAGCGGTCTTTCAAACACGCCCCATCTCATCTGAATCAGCGGCCCGACCGGTCGGTCGGCTGCATCGTGCTGTCTGCCTTATGGGCTGATTTCTCAAGCCTTGGGCGTCTGGCGGCTTTCGAGCTCGGCGACGCGCGCTTCGAGTTGAGCGAGGCGCTCGCGCGTGCGGGCGAGTACTTCACGCTGGATTTCGAATTCCTCGCGCGTGACCAGGTCCAGCTTGGAGAACGCCCCCGCCATGAGCGCCTTGGCGTTCTTCTCAAGGTCTTTGGCGGGGCTGTTTGCCAGCATTTCGGAGAGCTTGGCACCGAGTTCGTCGAACATTTTGCTGTTGATGGCCATATTCATCTTCCTGCTACGAAGGGTCTGATCCGAGTCTAGCACGGTCACGAAAGGCCCTTGCGCGCCGGCGGCCGCGAGCAGCACCACGCTGGTGCGTCACCCCCGGGCAAGGCATTTTCGCCATGCACCAACTCAACGCACCGGACCTTTTTCCATCGCCCTGAAACCCTGCGCAAAGCCGCGCGGAATATGCCGCCGGAGTGATTGGCACGAATCCCGCTTAGAGGGACTCGCCCCGTTCTCACTCTTATCTCTCAGGGAGTTTATGCAATGCGCAAAACCATCATCGCCACGTCGCTTCTGTCGGCTCTCGTGACGGCACCGGCATTCGCCCAGGAAGCACCGGCGGCGCCGTACACGTTCACCGGCAACGTTTCGCTGGCGTCCGAGTACATCTATCGCGGCATCGGCCAGACGAACCGTCGGCCGGCGATTCAGGGTGGTTTCGATTTCGCCCACCAGAGCGGCTTCTATCTGGGTACCTGGGCGTCCAACGTGAGCTGGCTGTCGGATGCCGGTTCGGCGGGCGCCACGCCGATCAGCAATAGCATGGAGTGGGATTTCTACGGCGGCTACAAGATGACCGCCGGCCCCGTCGGCCTCGACTTCGGCGTGCTGCAGTACTACTACCCGGGTACGTATCCGTCCGGCTTCACCAGCCCGAACACGACGGAACTGTATGCCGCCGCGACTTGGGAATGGTTGACGTTCAAGTACTCGTACTCGCTGACCAACCTGTTCGGCGCCAAGACGCCCGACGGTGGCGACACCAACGGCTCGATGTACTACGACCTGACGGCCACGGTGCCCGTCGGTTCCGGCTTCAACCTCATCGGCCACGTCGGCTACCAGGATGTGAAGGACTTCTCCGACGCCTCCTATACCGATTGGAAAGTGGGCGTGACCAAGGACTTCGTCGGCCTGAGCTGGGCGCTGTCGTACATCGGCACCGATGCCAAGGGCGACGAAGGCCAGTTCTATCACAACGCCCACAATAGGGATCTGGGTTCCGACCGCGTGGTACTGACGGTCACCAAGACTTTCTGAAAATCGCAACGAGGCGCGGCGATGCAAGCGTCGCGCCCTTCGAGGAGCTGCCATGAAATTCGTTACAGCCATCATCAAGCCGTTCAAGCTCGACGAAGTGCGCGAGGCGCTGTCGGCCATCGGCGTGCAGGGTGTCACCGTCACCGAGGTGAAGGGTTTCGGTCGCCAGAAGGGCCACACCGAGCTCTATCGCGGCGCGGAATACGTCGTCGATTTCCTGCCCAAGGTGAAGATCGAGGTCGCCATCGCTGACGACCTCATCGATCAGGTGATCGAAGCCATCGAGAAGTCGGCCAACACCGGCAAGATCGGTGACGGAAAGATCTTTGTGTTCGACCTGCTGCAAGCCATTCGCATCCGTACCGGTGAAACCGGCGCCGACGCACTCTGATCGGATTGGAGAAAACAAAATGAAAAAGCTATTTGCCATCTGCCTGACGGCGCTGGCTCTTGGTTTGTCCTCTGCTGCGGTAATGGCCCAGGACGCCTCCGCACCCGCTGCCGAAGCGCCGGCCGCCGCTGCGCCTGCCGCGGCAACGGCGGCACCAGCTGCGGCGCCCGCTGCCGAAGCCAAGCCGGAAGCCACGGTCAACAAGGGCGACACCGCCTGGATGCTGACCGCCACCATGCTGGTCGTGTTGATGACGGTGCCGGGCCTGGCGCTGTTCTACGGCGGCCTGGTGCGTTCGAAGAACATGCTGTCGGTGCTCATGCAGGTGCTGATGGTGTTCTCGCTGATCGTCATCCTGTGGGCGCTCTATGGCTACAGCCTGGTGTTCACCGAGAGCAGTCCGATCATCGGCACGCTCAACAAGCTGTTCCTCTCGGGCGTGACCATCGAAACGCTGGCCGATACCTTCACGCCGACGTCGAAGCTGCCTGAACTCGTGTTCGTGGCCTTCCAGTCGACGTTCGCCGGTATCACCTGCGCGCTGATCGCCGGCAGCTTTGCCGAACGCATCAAGTTCTCGGCCGTGCTGCTGTTCTCCGCCCTGTGGTTCACCCTCAGCTACATCCCCATCGCCCACATGGTGTGGGGCCCGGGTGGCTACCTGCTGAGCAAGGGCGCACTGGACTTCGCCGGCGGCACCGTGGTGCACATCAACGCTGGCATGGCCGGCCTGGTCGGCGCCTACATGATCGGCAAGCGCATCGGCTACGGTCGCGAATCGATGGCACCGCACTCGCTGACGCTGACGATGGTCGGTGCCTCGCTGCTGTGGGTGGGCTGGTTCGGTTTCAACGCCGGCTCCAACCTCGAAGCGACCGCTGGCGCCGCGCTGGCCTTCATCAACACGCTGCTGGCAACCGCCGCCGCCGCTTTGGCCTGGGCTCTGGGCGAAGCCATCGTCAAGGGCAAGCCTTCGATGCTGGGTGCGGCATCGGGTGCCGTGGCCGGTCTGGTGGCGATCACCCCGGCGTGCGGAACGTCCGGCCCGATGGGCTCGATCATCATCGGCCTGCTGGCTGGCTTCGTCTGCCTGTGGGGTGTTTCGAGCCTCAAGCGCATGCTGGGTGCTGACGACGCGCTCGACGTGTTCGGTGTCCACGGCGTGGGCGGTATTCTCGGCGCGCTGCTGACGGGCGTCTTCACCGCCCCGTCGCTGGGCGGCACGGGCGCTGCTGACTTCTCCATCGCTCACCAGGTCGGCGTGCAAGCGCTGGGCGTGGTGATCAGCCTGGTGTGGAGCGGTGTCGCTGCCGCGATCTGCTACAAGATCACCGACATGCTGATCGGCCTGCGTGTGGCCGAAGACGAAGAACGTGAAGGTCTGGACGTCGCCAGCCACGGCGAATCGGCCTACCACTACTGATGTGATCAGGGTCCGCATTGCGGATTCTTTAGGGCGCCCCTTTGGGGCGCCCTTTTTTTTGTCGACCGCGGCAGGAAGAAGGCCAGCCGTACTCAGTCTGCAGTGCGCGACTATTGATGCACCAATCACGGCCGGCTGAGCCGCGCGGTCCGATATTGCGTCACGCGTTCAGGCGCGGCCCAACCGGTAGATCGCCACGCTTGCGTAGTTGTTCGGATCGATGGTGATCTCGCGATCTTCGTCGAACGCTACGCGCTCCAGAATGCGGATGCCACGTTGTTCGCACAGTTGTTCGAAGTCCGCCATGGTGAAGAAGCGTACGTTCGGCGTGTTGTACCACTGGTAGGGCAGGCTGTCGGAGACGGGCATATGGCCTTCATTGATCGACACGCGGTGGCGCCAGTAGCCGAAGTTCGGAAAGCTCACGACGGCTTCGTGCCCGACGCGCAGCATTTCGTCGAGGATGCCTTCGGTGTTGTGCACGGCCTGCAACGACAGACTCATGATGACGTGATCGAACTGGCCGTCCTCGAAGCCGGCCAAGCCTTGTTCGAGATCGATCTGCAACACGTTCAGACCGCGGCCGATACACGCCACCATGCGTTCGGTGTCGTGCTCGATGCCATAGCCGAGCACTTCGCGTGCGTTGATCAGGTGCGACAGCAGGGCGCCGTCGCCGCAGCCCAGGTCGAGCACGCGCTCGCCGCGGGTGATCCAGCGGGTGATGACGTCGAAATCGAAACGTACTTCGGAAGTCAGTGGGACCATCTCACACCTCGATGTTGGCAAAGTACGCGCGCAACGCGGCGTGATAGTGCGCGTCATCGAGCAGGAACGAATCGTGGCCGGCAGAGGAGTCCAGCTCGGCATACGTGACATGGCGACCGTTGTGCAGCAGCGAGAACATCAGTTCGCGCGAGCGTGCGGGCGAAAAGCGCCAGTCGGTCGAGAACGAGGCGATGAAAAAGCGCGCGCGCGCGGCCGCCAGCGCGGCATTCAGATTGCCGTCGTAGGCCAGCGCCGGGTCGAAATAATCGAGCGCCTTGGTGGTGAGCAGATACGTGTTGGCGTCGAAGAAGGTCGCGAACTTGTCGCCCTGGTAGCGCAGGTACGACTCGATTTCGAACTCGACATCGAAGTGATAGCGATGCTCGCCGTGGCGCAGGCGACGCCCGAACTTGTCGTTCATCGCGTCGTCCGACAGGTACGTGATGTGGCCGATCATGCGTGCCAGGCGCAAGCCCCGCACCGGCACCACGCCATGTTCGTAGTAGTCGCCGCCGAAGAACTCCGGGTCGGTCAGGATTGCCTGCCGGGCCACTTCATTGAACGCGATGTTCTCGGCCGACAGCTTCGGCGCCGCGGCGATCACCATGCCGTGGCGCACGCGTTCGGGGTGGCGCAGCGTCCACGCCAGCGCCTGCATGCCGCCGAGGCTGCCTCCGAGGACAGCGGCGAAGCTGTCGATGCCGAGCAGGTCGGCGAGGCGCGCCTGCGAATCGACCCAGTCTTCGACGGTGACGAAGGGGAACTGCGAACCCCAGGGCTTGCCCGTCGCCGGGTTGATGGACATCGGACCTGTGCTGCCGTAGCAGCCGCCGAGATTGTTGACGCCGATGACAAAGAACTTGTCGGTATCCAGCGGTTTGCCGGGGCCGACGAGGTTGTCCCACCAGCCGCGGCTCTTCGGGTCGTCGCCGTAGGTGCCCGCGACGTGATGCGAGCCGGACAGCGCGTGGCAGACGAGTATCGCGTTGGTCTTGGCGGCGTTGAGGCTGCCGTAGGTCTCGTACACGAGATCGTAGGCGGGCAGTACGCCGCCGCTCTTGAGTGCGAGCGCCTCGGAGAAGTGCGCGCGACTCGGCGTGACGTTGCCGATGTTCGTGGGTGATGACATGTTCGCTCGGTACAAAAAGCAGAAAGCCCAGCCGGGCCGGATCAGCGCGACTGGGCTAACAGGAATCGCCCACCCGCTTTAGCCGTATTTGTATGGCGCCCGCAAGCTGAGTCAAATCGGCGCTGAACGCGATTATCGCCCCTGCGCGGCCATTGTCAAAGCGGCTTTGTGAGACCATCTCTTCTTTGTCGATGTCGTCACGATTCATGTCTTCGCTCGTTGTCACCCCGGTCGACCTGTCACACAAGTCGCACGCGCAGGCGCTCATCGCTCTTCTCGATCACTATGCGTCCGGCGAAATGGGCGGGGGCACGCCCCTGTCCGCACACGCGCGCGACGAACTCCCGGCCCGCCTGCTCGCGTGGCCGACGTACGTAGGCTTCATCGCGTGGGACGGCGATGAAGCCGTCGGCCTCATCAATGGTTTCCTCGGCATGTCCACCTTTGCGGCTCGCCCCCTGCTGAACGTGCATGACGTGGTGGTCCGCGAGGACTACCGTGGCCGTGGTGTCGGCAAGGCGTTGCTGGCGGCGGCCGAAGATGCCGCTCGGGCGCGCGATTGCTGCAAGCTGACGCTGGAGGTGTTGCAGAACAACGCCTCCGCCTATGGCCTTTACAGCGCCGTGGGCTATCGGCCGTACGAGCTCGATCCAGCCATGGGGCAGGCGATGTTCATGGAGAAAAAGCTCTATTGAACGTTCCGTCGTTGGAACAATCAATCCCGTTTGGGCGGGTTTATCCCGTTTTCTCTCCCGCGTAGAGTGCGAAGCGTTCGATCCGCGTCGCGGACACAAACTCGGGAGAGAGAAATGAACAACGCAGCCTCGCTCGTCGGACGCATCGGTCTGGCGCTCATTTTCGTGCTGTCCGGTTGGGGCAAGCTGATGAACCCGGCCGCCACCGCCGGCTACATGGAAGCCATGCACGTGCCCACACTGCTGCTGTGGCCGACCATTGCGCTTGAACTGCTGGGCGGCATCGCGTTGATCGTCGGTTTCCAGACGCGCGCCGTTGCATGGTTGCTGGCGATATTTAGCGTACTGGCGGCTGTGCTGTTCCACGCGAACCTGGCGGACCAGGGGCAGCAGATCAACTTCCTGAAGAATCTGGCGATGGCCGGTGGCTTCCTGGTGCTGGCCACTGCGCCGATCAGCGCGTGGTCGCTGGATGCGCGTCGTGCCAGCGCCAAGTAAATCGAGCAGGTGTCTGTGGTGAAGAGCGGGCGGGAGGATACTCCCGCCCGTTTTTCTTTTGGTGAAGTGTCCGTCAGCGCGGCGCCGCCGCGTAGCGCTTGACCGCCGCGACGATGGCCTGCGTGATCCGCGCCTGGTTTTCCGGCGCACTTACATAGGCTTCGTCGTCGGCGTCGACGATGACGCCAACTTCCAGCAACACGGCCGGCATGTCGGTCTTCTTGAGCACCACGAGATCATCGAAGCGATAGATGCCTCGTGCGCGATCGAGCAGTTCGCGGTTTTCGCCCGCGATCGGTTCGGCGTGATGAAGCGCCGGGGCTCGTCCAAGCTTTAGCATTTCGTCGCCCAGCATCCTGGCGAAAGTGCTGGCGCGGTCGAACTGCGGATTCAGTTGCGACACGAAGATCGAATAACCACCCATGGGCTGAATCGTGCGATAGGCGAGCTGTGCGCCCACGCTGGTTTTCTCCAGGTACTTCGGTTGCGCTGAATCGTGGTGGATCGAAAGGAACAGCGCCGCGTGCGCGTCGTTCGCCCTCTGCGCCCGCTCGGTGAGACCGATGCTCTGCCCCGGCGAGCGGGTCATGCGCACGTCGAACCCTTCGGCGCGGAGCGCATCCTGCACCTGCCGGGCCAGCGTGTCGTTGTAACGCACCTCATAGACGCCCCGGGCGCCGAGCGCGCCACCCTGCGCATCCGTATGACCTGGATCGAGCACGATGCGCAACGGCTCGGCAGCGGCGACGTTGCCGAGCATGAACAAAAGGCCCGCCGCCAGCGACAGTGCAACTCGCATCGCGGCGATCGGCCTGCCGATCATTTCCAGGACTTTGCCCCGATCATGTCGTTGCGGCAGGTGCCGGCTTTGCATTCGCGCACGCGATCGCGCAGGTATTCGGCGCGGTCCCGATTGACGCGGTAGTTGCAGTCGACGTCGATGGCCCCTCGTTCCTCGCACGACGCATTACGGTACTTGATCCATTCGAGCTGGGTGCTCTTGAGTTGATCGCGCACCGGGTCCTTGATGAGTCCGCGCAGCTCGTTGTAGGCGCTGTTGAGTTCCTTGTCCGACTCGAGGAACAGCTTCGCAAAGCAGTACGTCTTGTCGTAGCTGGTCTTGTACTTGTCGCATTCGTTCGCGGCACGGGCGGCGAACGATGCGCCCGCCAGAAGGGCGACGGTCAGAACGGGAAGGATGGCGCGCATGAGTTTTTTCACGGAGTGACTCCACTTCGATCGGAATGAACTGACCCGCTGATTAAAGGATGCTTACGCAAGCGCTGCTTGCGGGTGAGGGACGCGCAGTACGCCCGCCGATGCGGCGGGGGGCATCCGGCTACATTGTGTCCGCGCTATCCACGGCGCTCCCTGTCGCCGATCATGTCGCCCGCGCGTTGCCGGCGTGGCGCCGACAACGGTCTCACAGGCGTTCGATCGCTTCGCGGATACGCTCGGGCTCGTCCTGGCGCAGGATGCGCGTCACCTTGGCGGCCACTTCGGCGGCGTCCGCGCGCAGGATCTCCTGCTTGACGTCGAGGATCTGCGACGACTGCATCGAGAACTGCCGCAGCCCCATGCCCAGGAGCAGTCGTGTGTAGGCCGGGTTGCCCGCCATTTCGCCGCACACCGACACCGGCAGTCCGGCGCGCGTGCCAGTCTGGATGGTCTGCGCGATGAGCCGCAGCACCGCCGGGTGCAGCGGATCGAACAGGTGGGCGACGGCTTCATCCGCGCGATCGATGGCCAGCGTGTATTGGATCAGATCGTTGGTGCCGATCGACAGGTACTGCAGGCGCTTGACGAACATTCCAAGCGCCAGCGCGGCAGCGGGCACTTCGATCATGCCGCCGACGGGGATTTTGTCGTCGAACTTGATCTTCTCGGTCTTGAGTTGCGTCTTGGCTACCGCCAGCGCGGCCAGTGCGGATTGGATCTCCTGCGCGTGCGCCAACATCGGAAACAGAATCTGCACCTTGCCATAGGCCGATGCGCGCAAGAGCGCCCGCAACTGCGTCAGGAACATCTGCGGTTCGGACAGGCTGTAGCGGATCGCGCGCAACCCGAGTGCCGGGTTGATCTCGGTACGCGGGCCGCCGCTGTTGAGCGTCTTGTCCGCGCCGATGTCGAGCGTGCGGATCGTCACCGGCTTGCCCGCCATGGCCTTGGCGACCGCGCGGTAGGCTTCGAACTGTTCGTCTTCGTCGGGCAGCTCGTCCCGGTTCATGAACAGGAATTCGGTGCGGAAAAGCCCGACACCGTCGGCTTCGACCTCGCGCGCCTGTGTCACGTCGCGCGGCAACTCGATGTTGGCGTAGAGCGAGACCGCTTCGCCATCGAGCGTGGCGGCGCGCATGGTGCGCAGTCGCTTGAGCTTGGAGCGTTCCAGCTCGCGCTCGCTGCGGCGCAGGCGATATTCCTCCAGCACCCGCTCGTCCGGGTCGACGATCACCACGCCGCGCGCACCGTCGATGATGATGACGTCATCTTCGCGAATGACCGCACGCACGTGGCGAAGGCCGACCACGGCCGGGATACCGAGGCTGCGCGCCACGATGGCGGTGTGCGAAGTCGCCCCGCCGACATCTGTCACGAAGCCGGCGATCTGGTTGTCCTTGAAGTGGATCGTGTCGGCCGGCGACAGATCGTGGGCGACCACGATGGTGCCCAGATCGGTTTCCTTCTTGTCCTTTTCCTTGCGCTTGGGAACTTGGCCGGGATGGCCGAGCAGCACCTTGAGGATGCGCTCCACCACCTGGATCACGTCGGCCTTGCGCTCGCGCAGGTAGGCGTCTTCGATGACGTCGAACTCTTCGAGCAGATGCTCCATCTGCTGCACCAGCGCCCATTCGGCGTTGCAGCGGCGCTCGGCGATCAGCTTGCCGGCGGCTTCGATCAGCAACGGGTCGTCCAGCAGCATGGTGTGCAGGTCGACGAACGCGCTGACCTCGGATTGCGCCGTGGTGGGCGTGGCGCGCAGGGCGCGCAGCTCGGTGCGGACTGCCGCGGCGGCGTCCTTCAGGCGAGCGATTTCGCCTTCCACATGGCGCGGCGCGACGAGGAAATGATTGACTTCAAGAAGCGCGTGCGAGACCAGGTGCGCCTGGCCGATGGCGATTCCTTGAGAAACGGGCAGCCCGTGTATGACGAATGGCATTCTTGCCCCTGAGTGCGGCTGCGGACATGGCAGGGCTCGCCTCTGACGGCCTTGCCGGTTTGTATTGCATCACCCGCGCCTGTGGCGCGGGTTGAAAGATTCTCGCCTGGGTGGGGGCCGCTGGAGCGGCCGCCGGGCGGGCGCAGTCGCGCGCTATTCGCGTTCGCCGAACTTGCTGGCGATGAGTTCCACGATGGCTTTGAGCGCCTCTTCGGCGTCGTCGCCTTCGGTCTCGACGGTCAGGCGGGTGCCCTGCGCCGCAGCCAGCATCATGACGCCCATGATGCTTTTGGCATTGACGCGGCGGCCTTGCCGCTCGAGCCATACATCGCTCTGGAATTGCGTGGCCAGTTGTGTGAGCTTGGCCGATGGCCGTGCGTGCAGGCCCAGTCTATTGGCGATTTCAGCTTCCGCGCGCGGCATTACAGACTTCCCCCCTTCATGTGGAGCACGCCATCGCAGCCTCCGGCGATGGCTTTCTGGATCACGGTTTCAATATCGTGCTTGTCACGATAGGTCAATATGCGAAGCAGCATCGGCAGATTGGCCCCGGCGATGCCTTCCACCCGACCCGGCTGGATCAGCTTCATGGCGATGTTCGATGGGGTAGCGCCGAAGATGTCGGTCAGGACGATCACGCCCTTGCCGCCATCCACCTGCGCCAGCCAGTCACGCGCCGTTGGCAGCAGGTCGAGCGGGTCGTCCTGCGCCGAGACCCCGAGTTGCGCAAGCTGCCGCGGTCGCCTGTTCAACACATGGCAAGCGCACTGGATGAGTGATTCACCCAGCGTTCCATGAGTCAATAGGAAGATGCCAATCATCTTTGCTCTCGAGCTTGCGACGGATCACAAGTGGATTGGTTTCATGCGTGCCCTTCGAGGCATGCAAGGCAGGCTGATTAATGTACCACTTCGCAGGCTATGCCCGGGCGAGGGCTCGACACGTGCTTGTTGCAGAATGCAACCGTCGCGTGCGATTGGCCGTCATTTGCCGCTGAGCGCGGCAATGCGTTCGTTGAAATATTGCTCGGGCCTTTCCATCGGCGGCAGGTAGCCGGGTTTGGGCGGCTGGCGGGACAGCTTCTGCAGGGCGCCGCGCAAGGCGGCGGGATCGATGTCGTTGGCGGCCAGCATGTCCAGCGCGAAACCATCCGCCGCCAGCTCGAACGACAACGGACAATCCGCCTGGAGCAGCCCACGCGCCAGCGCTGCCGCACCCGCATCGAAGTCGGAAAAATAATTGGCGACCGTGCTGGCGATCGGCGTGTGACGCACCGCGCGCTTGAGCGCGTGTCGGTAATACAGATGCCCCAACTCGTGCGAGAGCATTGCCAGGATCTGGCGATCGTCGCCGAGCAGGCTTACCAGTTCGTCGGTCACGATGACCTCGCCACCCGGCAAGGACATCACGGCGGCTCCCGCATCCCCGCCATGGCGAAACAGCAGACGATACGGAGGCGCGCCGGTGGACGATGCGCGTAGACCCGCGAACAGGGTGGTGAGCGTAGCCTGGCGTTCGGGGGCGAGCAGCGACGGACGCAAGGTCTCGGTGTCCAGCATCGCCAGGGTGCGGTCGGAGGCCGAGCGAATCCAGCTTGCCGGAATGCGTTCGGCCACGGCATCGGCGATCGCCGGTATTCCCCAGCGCCAGCCGATTGCGCACAGCAACAGCGCCAGCACGATGAGCGCGGCCGAGACGATCGGCCCCATCCGCCTGACCTTGCGATCCTCGCGGCGTGCGCGCGCCAGCACCTCATCGAAGGCAGTGACGTCATCGACCTCGCACACACTGCCGTCGGGCAAGTGCAGCAGACGCGGAGCGCCCGTGGTTCGATCGCTCAGCCCGATCTGGTCGAGCTCGAGTGCCTCGGCCCGCGTGTCATGCAGCAGCAGCGCGCCATCGACAGCCTCGATGCGCACGGCGCGCGGCGGCCGGCCGCCGCCGTCAAAACGGCGTGCGGCAACGGCCGACATGGTCGGGCTCCTTGGCTGCGCAATCGGGCGACATGATATTTGGGTATGAACCTGAGTGACGTGGCTGTAGCTAAATTAAGCGCGAGCCCCGCGGGGCAGCCTCGAAATGGCCCTTTGGTCTGTACCGATCCACATGATGTGACGATTGCCGCAGCGCACTGCGTCACGAACGGTCTTGACCCTACTGGCAACCCCGTTTTTCGAATGTCAGGAAGGTGCCTTGGCGGAGGGGCGAACTCTTGTGGGAAGCGAGCGGAGCAGGGCGCGCGCCAGGCGCGGCCCACTCCAATGGCATGAAGTCAGCCCTGCTTTTCCAGCGCCTCGATGACGCGTGCGGCGATGTCGAAGCCGGTCTGCTGCGCGATCTCGACCATGCAGGTCGGGCTGGTGACATTGATCTCGGTGAGCCGCCCGCCAATCATGTCGAGGCCGACGATCAGCAAGCCGCGCGCCCATAGCGTCGGCGCCAAGGCTTCGGCCACGGCGCGTTCGGCATCGGTCAGCGGCATCGCAACGCCGCGGCCGCCGGCGGCGAGGTTGCCGCGCGTCTCGCCGGCCATCGGAATGCGCGCCAGCGAATACGGCATGACTTCACCGCCGATCAGCAACACGCGCTTGTCGCCTTCGCTGATGGCAGGCAGATACTGCTGCGCCATGATGGTACGCGTGCCAAAGGCCGTGAGCGTTTCGATGATGGCGTTGCGATTGGGGTCGTCCGCGCGCACGCGGAAGATGCCCGAGCCGCCCATGCCGTCAAGCGGCTTGAGGATGGTGTCGCCCAACTCATCGATGAAAGCCTGGATGTCGCCGGCATGCCGCGCCACCAGTGTGGTCGGCGTGTGCTGCGGGAACTCGACGATCGAGACTTTCTCCGAATGGTCGCGAATGGCGCGCGGATCGTTGTAGACCCGAGCCCCCTGGCGCGAGGCGCGTTCCAGCAGCCAGGTGGCCGCCACGTATTCGGCATCGAAGGGTGGATCCTGACGCATGAGGATCGCGTCGAAGGCGGTCAGGTCGTACTGCTCCGCCGGCCCGGCACGATGCCAGTCATGGTCGTCGTGGGTGATCTGCAGCGCGACCGCGCTGGCGAAGATGCGCCCGTCGCGCGCACCGAGGCTTTCGCGCCCGATGGCAAAGACCTCATGCCCGCGCGCCACCGCGGCACGCATCATCGCGACGGACGAATCCTTGTAGGCCTTGAGGCGGTGCAGCGGATCAACGATGAAGGCGATCTTCACGCGGTGGCTCCTGCTTCCTGCACCTGCGCGGGGGCGGTCTGCTCGATCTCCACCGATGCGGCCAGCAGTGCCAGGCGACCTATCACGCCGTAGGCATAGAAGCGGTTCGGCGGCGAATCCGGCGGCTGCTTGCAGTCCGGCATCGAGCAGGGCGACTGGAAGGCCAGCGGCTCGAAGTGCATGCCCGGCGCGTTGAGGTTCTCATCGCGGCCGCGATCGCTGTTCACACGATAGAAGCCACCCACCACGTAGTGATCGATCATGTAGACCACCGGCTCGGCCACGCCACCACTGACGGTTTCGACCGTGGAGACGCCTTCCTGGATGATCACTTCACTGACCTGCAGGCCTTCTTTGATGACGCTCATCTTGTTGCGCTGGCGTCGGTTCAGGCCGACCACGTCGGCGGCGTCATGCACGGTCATCACGCCCATGCCGTAAGTGCCGGCGTCGGCTTTGACGATCACGAACGGC
Organism: Uliginosibacterium sp. sgz301328; assembly: GCF_041807905.1. Classification (NCBI taxonomy): domain Bacteria; kingdom Pseudomonadati; phylum Pseudomonadota; class Betaproteobacteria; order Rhodocyclales; family Zoogloeaceae; genus Uliginosibacterium; species Uliginosibacterium sp. sgz301328. Next base: position 45,095 of record NZ_JBGVSA010000018.1, on the reverse strand, counting down.
TTCTCATCCACGCCGTATTCGGCGTACTTCTTGCGGATGCGCGTGAGCAGTCCGTCGACCTGGCTGGCCAGGCATTCCTCGCCGGTGCGTTCGTGGAAATTGATCTCCCCGCAAGTCGCAAAGTACGGGTTGATCAGCCACGGATCGATGCCCAGCATGTCGGCGAACTTGCCGGCCACGAAGTCATAGGCCGCAAAATGCTGCGACTTGCGGCGCGTTGCCCAGCCGGCATGCAGCGGCGGAATCACCCACTGGCCTTCCAGGCCCTTGAGGATTTCCGGCACGCCGGCCGACAGGTCATTGTTGAGCAGAATGGCGCACGGATCGGCGCCCTCCACCCCCAGCCGCTTGCCACGGCGAACCAGCGGTTCGAGCAGCAACGAATCGCCATTGGGCAATTCGATAGGCGTGGGTTCGGTGATCTCCGGCAGCAGCGACCCGATGCGCACGCGCAGGCCGGTGTGGCCCAGGATGCTCGCCAGCCGCGCCACGTTCTGCAGATAGAACATGTTGCGCGTATGGTTTTCGGGAATCAGCAGGATGCTCGCCGCGTTCGGACAGATGCGTTCGATGGCGCTCTGCGCGGCCTGCACACAAAGCGGCAGGAAATCGGCGTTCAGGTTATTGAAGCCACCAGGGAACAGGTTGGTATCGACCGGCGCCAGCTTGTAGCCGCTGTTGCGCAGGTCAACCGATCCGTAGAACGGCGGGACATGCTCGCGCCACTGTGCGCGGAACCACTGCTCGATGGTGGTGGAATTGTCGAGAAAACGCTTTTCCAGGTCCTGCAGCGGGCCCGTCAGCGCGGTCTTAAGATGCGGCACCATGAGCCTACCTCGTGCGGATGTCGACAACGATGCGTCGGGTTTGCGATGTTACACCATGCCGCCGGGCGACCCCTCGCAGGGGGCTGTTGCCAGACCCGCAACGGGCGTGCGCGCGACGGTTCGTGCCCGATGCAAGGCGCGCAAGACTGATTCCCGCGCGCCTGGCCGCGCCGGATGTCGATGACGCGGCCCGCAATGGGCGCGAGAACAGGCCCAAGGGCAGGGCGAGCCGCTTTGTCGTAAAATCACCCGGTTTCCCCCTCATTCCAAGCATTTGACTCTCCACATGTTTTCCGGAATCGTCGCGACCGTCGGTCGCATTGAAACGGTCTCGCCCCTGCAGGACGGCGTCCATCTGACCGTCGACACTGGCGCCTGGGATCTGGCCGATGTCGCCCTGGGCGACTCCGTCGCCTGCAACGGCGTGTGCCTGACGGTCGTGTCCATCGACGGCGCCCGACTCAGCTTCGACGTCTCGCACGAGACGCTCGCGTGCACCGTCGGCCTGACTGCCCCTGGCGAGATCAACCTCGAAAAAGCGCTGCGCCTGGCCGACCGCCTGGGCGGGCACCTGGTCAGCGGGCATGTCGACGGCACGGGTGAAGTCCTGTCCTTCACGCCGGTGGCCGAGAGTCACGAACTCGTCATCCGCGCGCCGCGCGAGCTGGCTCCGTACATCGCGCGCAAAGGGTCGATCACCGTCAACGGCGTGAGCTTGACCGTCAATTGGGTACGGGGTTCCGATTTTTCAATCAACCTCATTCCGCATACCGTCGCCGTCACCACGCTCAAGCATCTGGTGGCCGGTGCGCGCGTCAACCTGGAGGTCGATCTGATCGCCCGCCATGTCGAGCGCATGCTCGAATGGCAGAGAGAATCACAAGAGGAGTCCGCTCGATGAGCGCTTGCACACTCGCCCCCATCCACGAAATCGTCGAGGACATCCGTGCCGGGCGCATGGTCATCCTGATCGACGACGAGGATCGCGAAAACGAAGGCGACGTGGTGGTGGCCGCCGACCACATCACGCCCGAGATGATCAACTTCATGGTCACGCACTGTCGCGGCCTCGTCTGCCTGACGCTCACCGAAGAGCGCTGCCGCCAGCTCGGCCTCGTGCAGATGGCGCGCGACAACCGTAGCCCGTTCTCGACGGCCTTCACGGTATCCATCGAAGCCGCCGAGGGCGTGACCACCGGCATCTCCGCACAGGACCGCGCGCGTACCGTTAAAGCTGCCGTTGCCCGCGGCGCGCGCCCCGCCGACATCGTGCAGCCGGGCCACATCTTCCCGATCACCGCCAAGCCGGGCGGTGTGCTGGTGCGCGCCGGCCACACCGAAGCAGGCTGCGATCTCGCGCGCCTGGCCGGCCTGGAGCCCGCTGCCGTGATCTGCGAAATCCTCAAGGAAGACGGCACCATGGCGCGCCTGCCGGACCTGGTGGAGTTCGCCAAGCTGCACGGCCTCAAGATCGGCGCCATCCGCGACCTCATCCACTACCGCAGCGCGTCCGAATCGCTGGTCGAGCGCGTCGCCGAAAAGACCGTGGCGACCGCGCACGGCGACTTCACGCTTAGCGCATTCGCCGACCGCAGTTCGGGCGAAATCCACCTGGCGCTGTCGCGCGGCGACATCCGACCCGAATCCGAAGCCTTGGTGCGGGTGCACGAGCCGGTCTCGGTGCTCGATTTCCTCGACCCGGACGCTGGCCGCCACACCTTCAGCATCAACGAATCGCTGCGCCGCATCGCCGCGCATGGCAACGGCGCGATCGTGCTGTTGCGCCGGCCCGAAGCGGCCAACGAAATCCTCGCCTCGCTCGGCGTCGAGACCGATCCGGAGCGCCCCGCCAAAAAGTGGGATCCGCGCATCTTCGGTATCGGCGCACAGATCCTGCGCAACCTCGGCGTCGGCAAGATGCGCGTGCTGTCCACGCCGCGCCGCATGCCGAGCATGACGGGCTTCGGGCTGGAAGTGACCGGCTACGACGCCCCCGACAACGAATGACCCTCGATTCGAAGAACTGAACAAACATGAGCCACTTTGCAAACATCGCCGAATTCGAACCCGACCTGAACGGCGCCGGCCTGCGTATCGGCATCGTCGTCGCGCGCTTCAACAGCAACATCGGCGAAGGCCTGCTGTCGGGGGCCGTGGCCGAACTGGCCGAGCGCGGCGTGGTCGATGGCGACATCCGCATTGCCACCGTGCCGGGCGCGCTGGAAATCCCCTTGGTACTGCAAGCCATGGCCAGGAGCGGCAAGTACGACGCGCTGGTCGCGCTCGGCGCCGTCATCCGGGGCGAGACGTACCACTTTGAAATCGTCTCCAACGAAATGGCCGCCGGCATCACCCGCGTGCAACTCGATACCGGCGTGCCGCTGGCCAACGGTGTGCTCACCACCGAAGACGACGACCAGGCCCTCGCGCGCATGAACGTCAAAGGGCGCGAATGCGCCGCCTGTGCCATCGAGATGGCCAACCTGCTCAAGGTACTGCGCTGATGAACGACACCACTCACAAGGACAACAAGAAGTCCTCGCGCCGCATCGCGCGCGAACTGGCGATGCAGGGCCTCTACCAATGGCGCATGAGCGGCAACTCGGTGCCGGTGATCGAAGACCACCTCGCCGCCGAATCCGACGACTGGGCGCGCGCCGATCGTCCGCTGCTCATCACGCTGCTGCGTGGCGCGTCCGACGACGCCGAAGCGCTGGAGGCGGAGTTCCTGCCTTTCCTTGACCGGCCGATCGACGAAATCTCGCCGATCGAGCGCGCCATACTGCTGCTGGCCACCTACGAGTTCGCCCATCGCCTGGAGACGCCGTATCGCGTCGTCATGAACGAAGCGATCGAACTGGCCAAGGAATTTGGCGGCACCGACGGCCATCGCTTCGTCAACGGCGTGCTCGACAAGCTCGCGGCCAAGCTGCGCCGCGTCGAAGTCGAACACGCAGCCAAGCAGCGGGGCCGATAAGCCGCCTTCATGCCCGGCGAATTCGATCTGATCCGGCGGCGCTTCACGCGCAGCGTCACGCATACCGATCTGGGCGTGGGTGACGACGGAGCGCTGTTCACGCCGCGCGCCGGCATGCAGATGGTGGTGTCGACCGACATGCTCGTGTCGGGCACGCACTTCTTCGCCGACGTCGCGCCCGAACTGCTCGGCTGGAAAGCCGCCGCGGTGAATATCTCCGACATGGCTGCGATGGGCGCCGAGCCGCGCTGGATGCTGCTGGCGCTGTCGCTGCCGCACCTGCGCGACGAATGGGTCGCCGCCATGGCCAGCGGGTTTCACGGATGCTGCGCCGGCTTCGGCGTCGACTGGGTTGGCGGCGACACTACGCGCGGCCCGCTCAACCTGTGCCCCACGATCATCGGCGAAGTCCCGCACGGGCAAGCGATCGTGCGCTCCGGCGCGCGGGCCGGCGACGACATATGGGTCTCCGGGGTGCCGGGCCTCGCCGCACTCGGGCTGCGCGCCCTGCGCGACGATCTGCCGCTGGCCGACGACTGGCGCGAGCGCTGTGTCGGCGCGTTGCACAAGCCCACGCCGCGCGTGGCGCTGGGCGTGGGACTGCGCGGGCTGGCGACGGCGGCGTTGGACGTTTCCGACGGTCTGTGCGGCGACCTCATGCACATTCTCGAGCGCTCGAACGTCGCCGCCGTGCTGTCCGATGTCGAATGGCCGCTGCAACCGCTCATCGCGGCGTGTGGCGACGCATTGCTGGCGCGACGAACGTTCCTCGCCGGCGGCGACGATTACGAACTACTCTTTACTGCGCCCGCCCATCGTCGCGCCGAAGTCGAAGCCTTGTCCCTGCGCCTCGCACTGCCGCTGGCACGCATCGGCGCCATCGAAGCCGGCTCGCCCCACATCGAACTGCTGCTGGACGATGGCTCTCGCCTGCCGATGAACACGCGCGGCTTCGACCACTTCTCCTGACACCATGGCCTTCACTACAAAAACCGGCGCCGTGCGGCCCACCGTGCGGCTGGCGCTCTCGCACCCGGCGCATTTCCTCGCGCTCGGCCTGGGCAGCGGTCTGTCGCCCGTCGCGCCCGGCACGATCGCATCCTTCGTCGCCTGGGGCGTGTTCTGCCTGATCGCGCCGCGCTTCACCGATCTTTCCTTCGCGATCTTCCTCGCCGTGTGTTTCTTCGCTGGCGGGTTGATCTGCGACCGCACCGGGCGCGCGCTGGGCGTGGTCGACCACGGGGCCATCGTGTGGGACGAATTCGTCGCCGTGTGGTTGGTGTTGTGGCTGGTGCCCGCGACCTGGCTGTGGCAATTCGCAGGCGTGGTGGTGTTCCGCTTCTTCGACATCGTCAAGCCCTGGCCGATCCGGCAGGCCGACGCACGCTTCAAGAACGGCATGGGCGTCATGCTCGACGATCTGCTCGCCGCCGGTTATTCGCTGGTCGTCCTGGCCATCGCGTGGCGGGTGCTGATGTGAGCGCGCTGCTCGACTTTGTCCTGACGCTCGATCGGCTCAAGAGCGTCGATCGTCGCAACAGCGTGGCCGGCGGGGCGCGTTTCGAAAACACCGCCGAACATAGCTGGCACGCGGCGACGATGGCGCTGGTGTTGCGCGAAGCCTGCGCTTTCCCCGTCGACGCCCACCGCGCCTCGCGCATGCTCCTCCTGCATGACGTGCCGGAGATCGAATGCGGCGACACGTTCCTGTACGACGCGGCACGGGCCGACGCATCGCAATCCGAGGCGCTGGCGCTCGATCGGTTGCTGACCGGTCTGCCGGCCGACGCCGCTGCCGAGATGAAGGCGCTGTGGCACGAATTCACCGACGCAGTCACGCCCGAGGCGCGCTATGCGTATGCCATCGACCGCCTCATGCCGGTGTTGCTCAATATCGCCAACGATGGCGATGTATGGCGTCGGCATGGCGTTTCGCGCGATCGCGTCTTGGCGATGAATCAGCCGGTGGCGGAGGTGTTTCCGTCGTTGTGGCCGATGGTGCGGGCGCGCATTGAGGCGATTTTTGATCGCATCGATGGTGGCGCGTGAAATAGCGGGAAGGGGTTTGTGGCGTACGATATGCGGAGACGCCCTTACGCTCTAGCAGCTACCGTTGCTTTCCTTGGATGAAAGAACCTCTCTCGCTTGGTTCTTTGTAGTTGGAGCTTAGTCCCGACTGCTCAATTGCGTTGGCCGGGAGTCTGCTCGTCTGCTGAGCACGCGTATTCCTGCGTGGGGTTTCGTCTATCAGCGGTGGTCTCGACTGCTCAGGCTGCTGTCCGCTCCAGTAGGCTGGTGATTGTGGCTTCAGAGCTTTTCTTGCTAAGTGCCTCGCCGTTCTTAGGTAGTCCCGACTGTAGATGCCCGACGGCCGGGAGTTCGCCCCGGCGGGCGAGTAACTTCGTGACGTGTTGTGCGTGTACCGCAAAGCGCATGCGACACGCGCAGCGAGGTTTCAGATGTTGCGAGTAGTGCGTAGAGAGGAAAAGTGGAGCGCCATCCGCCTATTCGAACGGGTACGTTGTTCGATCGGCAACGACGTTTGATTGGCGAGAGCGCCAGCACAAACACAAGCACTTAGAAACAGGGGCTTTGGCCTTCCCCCAGAACAACCATGTTGCGTGGTGTGGGCACCCCATTCAGCGTCGCCGAGCAGCACAGGGCGAGAAGGTTGCGGCGTAGCCGTCGGCGAGGACTGTCTGAGCCGACGCAGGAGGCGAGTTCCGCAGCCGCCTTCTCGACCGCGCAGCGCAGGGGATCGGCCGCAGGCCGACGATGCTGTGGGGCCGCTTCTTTGGTGACTTTCTTGTCGGGGACAAGAAAGTTACTCGCCCGCCGGGGCGAACTCCCGGCCAACGTACCCAAGCAGCCGTGACCACGCCAGGACAACCAAGCAGCAAGGAAGAAAGGGCTCTTATCGCTGCCCGCGCAGGTCGCCCATGGCGGATGACGCTTCGCTCTTCCGCCCTACCTCCCTACCGCGACAACAGTTTCTGTCGAGCAACAGGCGACAAAAGCGAACTCCCTGGGCAACGTAATCAACAGTCGAAACCCAACTCGAACAACCAGGCACCAAGCGCTTTTCCCGCCAGCGAACGCCGGCAGCCGAGTCCCACGCGAAACAACGGCGAGCGCCGCGCAGCCTCGCCAAGAGGGCTTCCGCCAACGTCCTAACTCGACGTCCGCAACTCAATCCCAGGCAGGATGCCACGCAACTCTTCGAGCAATGCAGCCGGCATTGACACATGAGTGGTCAACCCCGCCGCATCAGGGTTGGGCGTCGGGCGAAACTCCTGGATCACGAACCTCTCGCAACCCAAGGTCTTCGCACATCGCACCAACAATCGCGCGGTGTCATCGGACACCACCTGTGGGTGATACGTGAGCCGGCATTCGTAGGGCACGCCCGAGCGCGCCACCAGCGTGGCACTGTGATAAGCGTTGTTGCCGCTGCCGGGGGCGCCCGTGAGTGCCGCGTATTCTTCCGGCGAAGTCTTCAGATCCAGCCCCACCCAATCGAGCATGCCGAGCAGGCGCGCGAGGCGATCCGGGTAGGCGCCGCCCGTGTGCAGCCCCACGCGAAAGCCCATCTCCTTCACCCGCGCGATGGCCTCCGGCAGTGCGCGGTCGACGGTGGGTTCGCCGCCCGAGAACACCACGCCGTCCAGCCAGCCGATGCGCTTGGCGAGCTTTGCTTCCACCGCGCTCCAGTGGATCGACGGCGGTACGCTGCGTTCCTGCAGTTCCGGGTTATGGCAATACGTGCAGCGCCACGGACAGCCCTGCAGGAAGACGACGGCCGCGATGGTGCCCGGCCAGTCGACGGTCGAGAAAGGCTGGAAGCCGGCCACGCGCAGACGGTTTTGCCACGGCTGTGCGTGATCGCCCATCTGTTGCCTTCCTCAGGCCTTGCCGCAGCGGCCGGTCTCGCTGAAGTACTGGCGTTCGTAGAACTCGCCCTGCTTGCCGCGATTGAACGACGTCACCGGACGGTGGTAGCCCATCACGCGCGTCCAGATTTCGCAGGGCTGGCGTTCTTCGTCCTTGAGGACGGGGTGCGGCGCGAACCGGGCCGCGCGGCTTTCGTGGATCATGGTGTCTCCTTCGCGATGGCTGCATCGTGTTCGGCCTGCTTCTTCGCCAGCAGTTCGGCGTCGCACTTGGGGCAGAACGGATGTTCGCCGGCGATGTAACCGTGCTTCGGGCAGATCGAGAACGTCGGCGTGATGGTGATGTACGGCACGCGGAATCGCGTGAGCGCACGGCGCACCAGTTCCTTGCACGCTTTCGACGTGGATACCCGCTCGCCCAGATACAGATGCAGCACGGTGCCGCCGGTGTACTTGCTTTGCAGCGCCTCCTGCTGGTCCAGCGCCTCGAACGGGTCCGCCGTGAAGCCGACCGGCAACTGCGTCGAATTGGTGTAGTACGGATACTCGGGCGTGCCGGCCTGGATGATATCGGGCCAGCGCTTCTTGTCCTCGCGCGCAAAGCGGTACGTCGTGCCTTCGGCGGGCGTGGCTTCGAGGTTGTACAGGTGGCCGGTTTCTTCCTGGAATTCGGTCATGCGGCCGCGCACGTGTTCCAGCAGGCGCAGCGCGAAGGCGTGGCCTTCTTCGTCGGTGATGTCGCCGGCATCCAGCGTGAAGTTGCGGATCATCTCGTTGACGCCGTTGATGCCAATGGTCGAGAAGTGATTGCGCAGCGTGCCGAGGTAGCGGCGGGTGTAGGGGAACAGTCCGTCGTCGATCAGACGCTGGATGACCTTGCGCTTGATCTCCAGGCTGTTGCGGGCCAGCTCCAGCAATTCGTCGAGCCGCGCCATCAGGCCCGGTTCATCCCCGCGATACAGATAACCCAGTCGCGCGCAGTTGATCGTCACCACGCCCAGCGATCCGGTCTGCTCGGCGGAGCCAAACAGACCATTGCCGCGCTTGAGCAGTTCGCGCAGATCGAGCTGCAGGCGGCAGCACATCGAGCGCACCATGTTGGGCGACAGCTCGCTGTTGATGAAATTCTGGAAGTACGGCAGCCCGTACTTGGCGGTCATCTCGAAGAGCAGCTCGCAGTTGGGCTGGTCCCAGTCGAAATCCGTCGTGATGTTGTACGTCGGGATCGGGAACGTAAACGCGCGCCCCTTGGCGTCGCCCGTCATCATCACTTCCAGGAAGGCGCGATTGACGAGGTTCATCTCGGCCTGCAGCTCGCCGTAAGTGAACGGCATCTCCTCGCCCGCGATGTACGGCACCTGGTCGCGCAGGTCTTCCGGGCACACCCAATCGAAAGTCAGGTTGGTGAAGGGCGTCTGCGTGCCCCAGCGCGACGGCACGTTCAGGTTGTAGACCAGCTCCTGCATGCATTGGCGCACGCTGGCGTAGTCCATGTTGTCGCGCCGTACGAAGGGCGCCAGATAGGTATCGAACGAACTGAACGCCTGCGCGCCGGCCCATTCGTTCTGCAGCGTGCCGAGGAAGTTCACCATCTGCCCGACGGCGCTGCGCAGATGCTTGGGCGGCGCCGCTTCGACCTTGCCCGGCACGCCGTTGAAGCCTTCGTGCAGCAGCGTGCGCAGCGACCAGCCGGCACAGTAGCCGGAGAGCATGTCCAGATCGTGGATGTGCACGTCGCCGTGCTTGTGCGCTTCACCGACCTCGGGCGGGTAGATGTGGTTGAGCCAGTAGTTGGCCACCACCTTGCCCGAGATGTTGAGGATCATGCCGCCCAGCGAATAACCCTGGTTGGCATTGGCACGCACGCGCCAGTCGCTCTGCGAGAGGTATTCCGAAATCGAACCGATGGCGTCGACCATGGCGCGGGTGTCGCCGCGCAGCTTGGCGTGCTGTTCGCGATAGACGATGTAGGCCCGCGCGGTGCGGAAGAAATCCGCCGCCACCAATGTCTGTTCCACCACGTCCTGGATGCGCTCAATGGGCGGCGCACCGTCGTGGTAGCGGTAGTTGAGCACCCGGCACACCGTATCGGTGAGTGCCGCGGCCTGATCCGGGTCGAACTCGCCGGTGGCGTTGCCGGCCCGGGCGATGGCGGCCTCGATCTTGTTGCGATCAAAGGGCAGGATGCGGCCGTCCCGCTTGCGCACCGAAAGGGGCGACGAAGGGATCGGATCGAACGACGGATATTCAGCCTGGGTACTATTCATGGGGTGCGGGGCCCTTGAGGCGACTAGATGTAGTAGGCCGCCGCAGATGGTCGCGCGCAGGAGAGGTGAATAGTTTGAGTTGGGTCAACTTCTGAGGGCGCGTCGGAATGTGCCGAGCCTGTACGGAAGGGCGGCACCGCGCGCCGTGCAAGACGTGTACAGGCGGTAAGATGCCCCTTCGCGCGTCACGCCAGATACCGGAGAGCCCCATGGAATCCATCCCGCTGGACCGTCTGATCGAGCAGGCTGCCGAGGCCGGCGCCATGTTGCGCGCCCGGGGCTGGCGGATGGCGTCGGCCGAATCGTGCACCGGCGGGCTGGTCAGCGCGCTGATCACCGAAATAGCCGGATCGAGCGACTGGTTCGAGCGCGGCTTCGTCACCTATTCGAACGAAGCCAAGATCGAAATGCTCGACGTGCGCCCGGACACGCTCGCCAAGCACGGCGCGGTCAGCGAGGCGACGGTGCTGGAAATGGTCGCCGGCGCGCTGGCGCGCTCGCGCGCCGACGTGGCGGTGGCGATCTCGGGCATAGCCGGCCCGAGCGGCGGCACGGCGCAGAAACCGGTCGGCACCGTGTGCCTGGCCTGGGGCTCGCGCAGCGCGCCGGGCGTGGCGGTCACTCATCACTACGCGGGCGACCGTCAGGCGGTACGGCGACAGGCCGCCCGCAACGCGCTGCTGGGTCTGTGCGCGCGGGCCGAGTGACCGGCGCGCGCACCGCTCAACGGTAGTAGTCCCCGAGCAACAGATCCATCACGCGCGAAGTACGCGCCGCGCTCTCGCCAGTGCTGGGGCACAGCCCCTGGCCATTGAGCTGGTCGACGATGGTCTGGATCAGCGGCTGGTGGACATGGGCCGGATAGGGGATGACGAATTCCTCCGTGCCGGCTTCGGTGGTCAATAGCACGGGACTGTCGTCGAAGGTCGCATAGCGCAGGCTGCCGCGCGTGCCCACGATCGTCGTCTCGTCGCGCCGGCCGAAACTGTCGAAGCACCACACGCCGCTACCCTGTACGCCGGACTCGAACACGAAGCTGCCCGTCACGATGTCCTCGGCCTTGTACAGACCTGCCTGGTTGCCCCCTTGGCCCGAAGCGTGGGCGATGGGGCCCAGCGCATGGTCGAGGAAGTCGAGCATGTGCGACGCGAGATCGAGAAAATACCCGCCGCCGGCAACGGCCGGATCGATGCGCCAGTTCTGTGCCGGGTCGCGATCGGATTCGGACGCGGGCCGGTGATAGACCACGTTCACAAAGCGCGGCGCGCCGATGGCGCCACCGTCGATCAGCTCCTTGATCTTCACGAAGCGCGCCAGCGCACGGCGATAGTACGCAACGAACAGCGGCACACCCGCGCGACGGCACGCGTCGACCATGTCCACGCACTCGGCGTGGTTCATGGCCATCGGCTTTTCAACGTAGACCGGCTTGCCCACGGCAGCGCACATCAAGGTGTAGTCCTTGTGCGGCGCCGGCGGCGTGGCGACGTAGACGGCATCGACCTCGGGATCGGCGATGAGCGCTTCGGCGTTGTCGTACCAGCGCGGCACGCCATGGCGCCGCGCGTAGTCGGCAGCCAGCTCGCCATTGCGGCGCATGACGGCCACCAGCGAGGAATGCTCCGCCTTCTGGAAGCCTGGGCCACTCTTTACTTCGGTGACGTCCCCGCAACCGATGATGCCCCAGCGGATCGTCTTCATGGCCTGGTCCTCGTACAAAAAAGAAGGGCGACAGTATCGCAGACGCGGGCTGCCTGGGCATGACTGCCACACGCAGCCCGATGGGCGGAAAGCTGCCTACGCCGCCTTGCGAAGCGAGGCGATGTCGATCACGAAGCGGTACTTCACATCGCTACGCAGCATCCGTTCGTAGGCGCCGTTGATGTCCTGGATATCGATCATCTCGATGTCGCAACCGATGCCGTGTTCTGCGCAGAAGTCGAGCATCTCCTGCGTCTCGGCGATGCCGCCGATGGCCGACCCGCTGACCGTGCGCCGCCCGCCGATGACGTACGCTGCGTTGGCCGGCGGATTGAGGGGACCGAGCAGCCCCACCAGCACCAGCGCACCGTCGCGTCGCAGCGTCAGCAGGTACGGGTTGATGTCGTGTTCGTGCGGTACGGTATCGAGGATGAAATCGAAGTGGCTCGCCACCGCCTTCATCTGCGCATCGTCCGTCGACAGCACCACGTGGTCGGCACCCAGCCGGCGCGCGTCGGCCTCCTTGCCGGGGGAGCGCGTGAACAGCGTCACTTCGGCGCCGAGCGCCTTGGCGAACTTGATGCCCATATGCCCGAGTCCGCCCAGGCCGACCACGGCCACGCGGCTGCCCGCGCCGACCTTCCAATGACGCAGCGGCGACCACGTCGTGATGCCGGCGCACAGCAGGGGCGCGGCAGTCTTCAGATCGACGCCGTCCGGCATGCGCAGCACGAACTTGTCGGACACCACGATGCGTTCCGAATAGCCGCCGAAGGTCGGCAGGCCGTCGTGACGATCGGTGTCGTTGTAGGTCCACGTGGCGTGCTCTTCGCAATATTGTTCGAGCCCTTCCGCGCACGACGCGCAGTGCTGGCATGAATCGACCATGCAGCCCACGCCGACGAAATCGCCCGCCTTGAAAGTGCTGACCTTGCTGCCGACGCGCGCCACGCGGCCGACGATCTCATGGCCCGGCACCATCGGGTACAGGCTGTTGTGCCATTCGTTGCGCGCCTGGTGGATGTCGGAGTGACATACGCCGCAGTAGAGGATTTCGATCTCCACGTCATTGGCGCGCATGTCGCGGCGGTTGAAAGAGTAAGGCGCCAGGGCCGAGGTGGCCGATGCGGCGGCATAGCCGCGAACGTTCAGGGGCATGCGAATCTCCTTGGATTGAGGTGCTTTCCGAAGCCACGCCATTGTCCGGCAGCGCCGCTTGGCGCGCGTGCCTGTTCCTGCACAAGACTTGCCTGATCCTGTCGGATTGTCTGTTCAGGCAGAGCGCGCGCGCGCCTGCCGGCGTTCGCCCTTGCGCAAGTACATGCGCGTATCGGCCAGCGTCATCAGCACGCCGGTCGTGGCGGCTTCGCCCGCGCGCGCAAAGCCGTAGCTCAAGCCGGCTTGCGGGCAGGTGCGCTGCACGATTTCGCGTTCGGCCTCGACCAGGGCCGCTTCGATGCTGGCGACATGCGCCTGCCGCGTCAGCACGGCGAATTCGTCGCCGCCCAGGCGGAAAACCCTGCCAAGCGGCGCCACGCGCTCGTTCAGGAACTGCGCCAGGTTGCGCAGCAACCGGTCGCCCACCGTGTGGCCGAAGTGATCGTTGACGTGCTTGAGGCCGTCCATGTCGATCAGTGCCATCACGTGCTCCTCTTCGCCGGCTTCCTGGCCGAGCACGACATGGTGGCGCAGGTAGTCGTCGAACGCGTGGCGGTTGCCCACTCCTGTCAGCCCGTCGGTCGTCGCCAGCCTCAGTGCCGCGTCGAGCCGCGCGACGTATTCATCCTTCTGGCGCGCCAGCAGCCGGTATCGATCGGCCAGCGCGAAAGCCAGCAGCACCCCGTCGGCGGTGCCGCCGATGAGAGTCATCAGTTCGTTGTCCACCAGCTCGGGCGCCAGCCCCAGGTTGGCGGGCAGGATCAGCAACGCCGGCACGATCAGCGCGACGAAAGCGAGGACGAAATACCGCGCCGGCAGATAGCCCGCCCGCAGACACGCGATCCCGCTGGCCAGCGCCAGCGCCAGCCATATCGAAATGACGATCGTAGCGAGCGTGTGCGCGTACGACAGCGCCACGAAGCAACTGGGCAGCAGCACCAGCGGCAGCACCAGATTGATGCGGCTCCAGCGGGCCAGTCGTGGCGAATACTCGGCCAGATTCAGGAAGCGCAGGTAGAACAGCGTGTTCAGCACCGGCAGCAGGAAGAACGGCACATAGATCCAGTGCAGCCCCTGCGTGCCGAATACGTCGCGCGGCACGTTGAAGACGAACGCCCAGCCTGCGGCATAGGCGAGCAGGTAGGCGGCGTAGTACAACTGCGCGCGGTCGCGCATCGCCAAGAACACGAACAGATTGAACACGGCGAGTGCCAGCAGCGCGCCGAAGCAGCCCAGCGCGATCACGTTGCGCAGCAGGACGTGTTCGCCGTAAGTGGCCTGCGGCCACAACTTGAACGACGGATAAGCGCGGAAGTAGGGGCTGTCGAAATTCACCAGCACGCGATAGGCGCCGGCTTGCGCAAAGGCCACGGGCTGGCCGTAATGCAACGTGTACGTGCGCGGCGCGTCGTAGCCGGTGTGAATCGTCTGCACCTTGCCGTCCGGCCCGAACACCCAGGCATCGATGGAAGCCACCAGCGTGTTGCCGACGTCGAAAACCCAGTCATGCTGTTCGCCCGCCACGTAGACATCCGTGTACAACCAGTAGCGTCCGCCGAGCATGCTTGGCCGTGCGACGGGCCTCGCCTGCCGAAGCCAGGCATCGATGTCCCCGGCTTTTGCCGGAGGTGGCGCTTCGGACACGAAATAATGGCCGCGCAGGCCGATGTCCACGGGTCCGGCGCCCGACAGTTGTGCTGCCGCGTGGGCGCGAGCCGTTGTGGCCAGAACGAGCGCAAGGCAGGTCAGCGCGATGCACGCGCCGTTGCGCAGGTATTCAGCAAAAGTGATACGACGCATGCCATCCGGGGCCGAAGCCCTCGTCCTCCGATCATTGCGTGCTCTGTCCCCGGCGGTTTGTTCCGCTCTCCAGGGTTTTTGCGGCGCCGTGGCGCCTGAACCTGCCGCCGCCATTCTGCCCGTGTCCTGCGGGGCAGACCAGCGCACCTCCGGGCTGGGAGCGCAGCTTGCTGGGACTGGCATAAAACGTCTGACGGGAGCCCTGTCGTGAACGTACTGGTGGTCGACATCGGAGGCAGTTTCGTCAAGGTCTGCCACATGCCCAGCGGCGAGGTCCGCCGCTTCGAGTCCGGCCCGCATCTGACGCCGCAGGCGCTCATGGCGGGCGTGGCCGAATGCCGTGCGGGCTGGGACTATGACGTCGTCTCGATCGGCTATCCGGGGCGCGTCGGGCCGGGCGGTCCGTGCGACGAGCCCGGCAATCTGTCCGGTGGCTGGGTCGGCTTCGACTTCGAGGCCGCCTTCGAGCGCCCGGTCAAGGTCGCCAACGATGCCGTACTGCAAGCGCTGGGCGGCTACGAAGGCGGCAAGATGCTGTTCCTCGGACTGGGCACAGGGCTTGGCGCCGCGCTGGTCGACGACGGCCTGGTGCTGCCGCTCGAACTGGGCGAGCTGCCCTGCGACGGCGACATCCTGTTCAACCGCATCGGCCAGGCCGCGCTCGACGAAAACGGGCGCGACGCATGGCTGCACCTTGTGCGGCGTTGGGTGGAGTGCTTCCGGCTGGCCCTCCTCGCCGACTATGTTCTGCTCGGCGGCGGCAATGCCGCACTCGTCGATCCGTTGCCTGACAGGACCCGCCGCGGCGGCAACGAAGACGCCTTCGCCGGCGGCGTGCGCCTGTGGGAGGAAGGCGTGGCCCATCGCGCGATGTCCACCTCGCGTCTCTGGTCGGTGCTCTAGCCGAACCGCATTTCCCCAGCGAAAGATTTAAGTGCCCCCGGCATGGTGTCGCCCTGTGCAGTAGAGGGCGCTGAAACCGGTGCTCCGACTGTCCGAATTCCAATCAGGAGTATTGTCATGCTGAGTCTTCACACCAATGCCGCAGCGCTGACCTCGCAGAACGCGGTCGGCTCTGTCCAGAAGCAACTGTCCACCTCGATGACCCGCCTGGGCACGGGCTATCGCATCAACTCGGCGATGGACGACGCCGCCGGCCTGCAGATCGCCACCCGCCTGAACTCGCAAACGCGCGGCATGGCCGTTGCAATGCGCAACACGCAGAACGGCATCTCGATGATGCAGACCGCTGAAGGCGCCTTCAACGAAGTCTCCGACATCCTGCTGCGCATGAAGGATCTGGCGACCGAAGCCGCGTCCGATTCCTCCAGCTCGGACGACAAGAAATCCATGCAATCGGAATACGATGCGCTGGGCGAAGAACTGGCCAACATCGTCAAGAACACCTCCTTCGGCGGCGCCAACCTGTTCTCCGACGGCACCAAGGTTGACGGCACGGGCGGCAAGCTGTCCGCAGCCATGACGTTCCAGATCGGCGCGGCCAAGTCCGAAACCATGTCGGTGGACGTGAACGCCGCCCTGGCAACGCTGGCCGGCACCAAGCTGAGCGGCCTGAGCACGCACTATGCGGCCGCCGCGGTGACCACGGTCGGTACCGAAATCACCACCACCACGAGTGCCAACACCAAGATCGACGACATCTCCAAGGCACTGGACGACGTCGGTTCGCTGCGCGCTTCGCTGGGTGCTGCGTCCAACCGTCTGGACCATGTCTACAACAACCTGTCGAACATGAGCACCAACACCACCCAGGCACGTAGCCGCATCATGGACGTGGATTACGCGTCCGAGACGGCCAACATGACCTCCAAGCAACTGCTCATGCAAGCCAGCACCTCGATGCTCAAGCAAAGCAGCAGCATGTCGCAGCTCGTGCTGTCGCTGATGCAGTAATGCACTCAGCATGAACGGCGCTTCGCCCTTGCGGGCGGGGCGTTTGTCGACCGGGCCAGCCGCTGCATGGGCTGGCCTTTCTTTTGCGTAGGGCGCGGGCGGGAAGACGGGGGAGCGTATGGCGCTGGACAGGGTTTCGGCGGTGGTGCACATGCCACCCGCGCAGTCGCGCGCGCAGCGGGCGCAATCGCACGGATTATCCGTGGGAGAAACCCTGCGGCTGGCGCTGACCGAAGCCGACGGCGCCGATCTGCTGGTCTCCGCCGACAACGGCCGCGCGCTGCGTCTCACCGGGCTCGCCCAGTACGGCGAAGGGCTCAAGGAAGGAGACGTACTGCTGGTGCGCGTACTCGCCACCGATCCGCTCGAACTCGAACTCTTTGGTACCACGCGCACGCAAGTCGCCGCGGCCGCTACGAGCCGACGCATGCCGCTCACCGATCAGGACGCCATGCGACTCGACCAGACCGCGCTGCGTCGCATCACATGGCGCGAACCCAGCGCCGCGGCATTGGCCGCCACGTGGCGCGCGCTGGTGCATGGTCGCTGGCGCAGCGACGCCGTGGGCCTGTCGCCGGACGGGCCTGCTTATGGCGCACGCATGCTGAGCCCCGTGAGCGAGCCGGGCGTGGCCCTGCCCGACGATATCGAGCGCTGGTCATTCCCGCTCTACGCATGGGGCGGGCAGCCCATGCTGTTGCGTCTGGTGCAATCCGATCCCGAAGACGACGGCCGACCGGCTGCGCGCCGTGCGCGCATGCTGGCGATCCGCGCCGAATGTAGGCTGCCGGGCGTGGGCTCCGTCATGCTCCACGTACAGTGGGTGAGCGGCGGCATCCAGTTGAGCATCGCCGCCGAACGCGCCGATGCCGTCGCCGTCGTGCGAGAACGGCTCTCGCACATTGCCGCCGCCCTGGCGCGCATCGATCTGCGGCTGTTCCGCTGCAGCATCGCGCAGGGGCAATTGCCCGCGCCGACGGCGCCGCGCTTTGCACTCATGCCGCGCAGCGCACCGGCAGCCGTGGCGCCCGCGCTCTACCGCGCGGCGGCCGAAGTGCTGCTCGTGCTGGCTGATCTCAACCCAGCGAGCCGATGATGCTCACTTCGCGCTGCTCGGGGATCTCGTTGTACGAGAGCACCGCGAGACCCGGCGCGAAGAGTCGCGCGTAGCGCGCCAGCAGCGGGCGGATTTGCGGCATCACCACCAGCAGCGGCGCAGCACCTTGCTGCTTCATCTGCTCGCGCACCAGCGGCATGTGCGATTGCAGTTGCGACAGCAGGTTGGGATCAATGGGGTAGTTGTCGAGCGCCGTCTTGCCGCCTTGTCGCGCCTGGTTGAGCGCGCCCAGCAGCATGTTCTCCAGTTCGCCGCTCAGATTGAACGCACGCATGTCGCCCGTCTGCCCGACCAGCGCGGCGACAATCTGCCGCCGCACCGTGCAGCGCACTTCGGCCGCCAGCAGGATCGGGTCCTTGGTGTTCTCGGCGCTGTCGAGCAGAGTGGTCGCAATCGGCACGATATCGCGTAGCGACACCTGCTCGGTGAGCAATGCGCGAAACACCTTCAGCAACTGGCTCGACGTGAGCGCTTTTTCCAGCGCCGCCGACAACTTGGGCGCCTGCGCGGCCAGCCGTTCGAGCAGCGCGGGTACGTCTTCGTGGCGGATGAGTTCGGGCAGGTTGTCGCGCACGAGCTTCGACACGTGGGTGGCGACCACGCTGGGCGCGTCCACCACTTGATACCCCATGCCCAGGGCATGCCCTTTCTGGTCCGGCGCGATCCAGGTCACCGGCATGCCATAAGCCGGCTCCACGCCGGGAATGCCATCCAGTTCGCCGTAGACCTGCGGCGAGGGAATCGCCATCAGGTGGTCAGCAAACACCTCGGCCTGCGCGATGATCGTGCCCGACAGCAACACTGAATACTGCGAAGGTTTGAGCCCCAGATCGTCACGCACGCCGATGGCCGGCAGTACCAGCCCCATGCTCTCGCTCAGACTCTGGCGGATGCCCTTGATGCGCCGCGTGAGCGGTGCGCCCTGTGCCGGGTCGATCAGACCGACGAGCTTGTAGCCCAGCGTTACCGACAGCGGTTCGACGAATGGAAGACTGCGCCATTCGAGGTCCGGCACTTCTTCGGTGAGCAGCGCGGCGGGGACGGCCGCGAGGTCGGCGTCCTCCGGTGCGGCCGCCTGTCGTTGCGCCATGCGCCAGCCGACGAACGCCACCACGGCTGCAAAACCGAGGAAGGTGAACCACGGCATGCCGGGGATCGCGGCCAGCACTGTCATCAGTGCGGCCACGCCGTACAGCACGCTCGGCGAGGCGAGCAGTTGCGTGCCGACTTGCTGTTCGAAGTCCTTCGACTCGCTGCCTACGCGCGTGACGATGATGGCGGCGGAGGCCGACAGCAGCAGTGCGGGGATCTGCGCGACCAGTCCGTCGCCAATGGTCAGCAAGGCATAAAGGCGGAACGACTCGGCCAGGGACAGGTCGTGCATCAGCGCGCCAATGGCCACGCCGCCCACCATGTTGATGATGAGAATCAGGATGCCGGCGACGGCGTCGCCCCGGACAAACTTCGATGCACCATCCATGGCGCCGTAGAAGTCGGCCTCGGCGGCGACTTCACGGCGCCGCAGTTGCGCGCGCTCCTGATTGATGAGGCCGGCGTTCAGGTCGGCGTCGATGGCCATCTGCTTGCCCGGCAGCGCGTCGAGCGTGAAGCGCGCCGACACCTCCGAGATCCGCTCCGCTCCCTTGGTCACCACGATGAAGTTGATGATCATGAGGATCACGAACACCACCAGGCCGACCACGAAGTTGCCGCCGATCACCACGTGGCCGAAGGCTTCGATCACGCGGCCGGCCGCACTGGTGCCCTCATGCCCGTGCAGCAGCACCACGCGTGTGGACGCCACGTTGAGCGTCAGGCGCATCAGCGTCGTGGCGAGGATCACGGTCGGGAACACCGAGAAGTCCAGCGGACGTTTGCTGTTCACGCTCACCAGGATCACCAGCAGCGCCAGCACGATGTTGAACGTGAACAACATGTCCAGCAGCACGGGCGGCAACGGCAGGATCACCATCGCGAGGATGGCCATCACGAACAGGGGCGCGGCCACGCGGTGGCGGCGCAATTCATCGATCAGTCGGCGCAGGGCATTCATGATTCTTGTCGGGCGTGGGCGTCGAGAAAGGCGCGCGGAATCGGCAGCGCGTCCGGCAGCAGCGGCGCACGTTCGCGGCGGCCGCCACGGAACGCCTGCAACTGCAATACATAGCCCAGTACCAGCGCAACGGCGCGATACAGGGCGGCGGGGATCTTCTGGTTCACCTGGCTGGTGTTGTAGATGGCGCGTGCCAGCGGCGGCAGCGGCACGACTTCGACATTCGATTCGCGTGCGACTTCGCGGATGTAGAGCGCCATCTCATCGACACCTTTGGCGATGACGAACGGTGCGTCGGCGCGGTCGGCGTCGTACTTGAGCGCCACGGCGTAGTGCTCGGGGTTGACGATCACCACATCGGCGCCGGGCACCGTCTTGCGTACGCCCCGGCGGGCCATCTGCAACTGCAACTGGCGGATGCGCTGGCGCACTTCGGGGCGGCCTTCGGTGCTCTTGTATTCCTCTTTCATCTCGCGCTTGGTCATGCGTTGTTCGCGCAGGTAGATGAAGCGCTGCACCGGCAGATCGATGAGCGCGAAGATCACGAACACCGTGCAGAGCGCGAGGATGCCGTCGAGCATCAAGCCCGCGCCATACATGATGGCCTGGTCGAGCGGCTGCGCCTGCAGGGCGATGAAATCCGGCAACGTGCTGCTGGACACATGCCACAGCACGAGCCCCAACGCGACCGCCTTGGCGATCGACGCCGCCACGCTCGCCACGTGCTTCGGTTGCGTGAGGCGCTGCACGTAGGCCAGCGGATTCATGCGCGAGAACTTCGGCATCAGGTGCGATCCTGCAAACACCCAGCCGCCGGGATAGAGCGCGCCCAGCGAGATGGCCAGCGGCACCACGAACAGCGGCAGCATCATCTTTGCCATCAACAGCATGGCGGTGGTGAAAGCGCTCGACCACAGATTCTCGGGCGTCCCGTCACCGTCGAGTGCCGCAAAGCCAGCGCCGAACAGTTCGCGAAAGTCCTCCAGGTAACCCGGCATGAGCAGCACGATCAGCTTGATGCAGACGAGAATGCCGATCGCCGTGGCGACATCGCGCGAACGAGGCACCTGCCCCTGCTCGCGTGACTTGCGCAGTTTCTGCGCCGAGGGCTTTTCGGTCTTGTCTTCGCTACTGCTGTGCTCGGCCATGGCTTACACGTCAGATGCCAAAGTCGCGCCGCAGCATGTCGAGCACGCGCGCCGTCATGCGGATGTAATGCGCCGGCACGGTATGCACGATCTGCGCAAGCATCAGCAGGCTGAACACCGTTACCAGCGAGAAGCCCAGCGAGAACAGATTGAGCGTGGGCGCTACGCGATTGAGAAAACCGAACCCCATCTGCACGACGAGTGTCGAGAACACGATGGGAATGGCCAGCAGCAACGCGGCCGAAAACACCCAGGCCACGTTGAGCGCGAGCTTGTGCAGGGCGAGCAATTCAAAGCCGCGCCCCACTGGCCACGCGCGGAAACTCTCGCCCAGCACGCGCACCAGCACGATGTGTCCGTCGATGGAGAAGAACACGATGATGCACAGAATGTAGAGCATGCTCGACACCACGTCGGAGGACGCTCCGTTCATGGGGTCGTTCATCACCGCCATCGCCAGCCCCATCTGCGAGGACACCAGATACCCGAGCACCATGACGATCGCCATGGTCAGGTGGAACGCCAGCCCGATCACCAGCCCCACCACGACCTGTTCGCCGGTGGCGGCCACGCCCTGCAACGAGAACGGGTCGATGTGCACCGCTGGCTGCGCCACCGGCAACATCACCACCGCGAGTGCCAGCGAGAGCAGCACGCGCACCGTCACCGGCGCCATGTTGTCGCCGATCACCGGGGCGGCGCTGAACATCGCCAGCGTGCGGCAGAACGGCCACCACAGCGCATGCAGCAATGCCAGCAGTTGGCCGAAGACCGGTTCGACCATGGCGCGTCTATCCGACCAGCGCGGCGGCGCGCTGGAAGATCGCCACGCAGAAGTCCATGACGTAGCCGCTTGCCCAGCGCCCGGCGAGCGTGATCGCCAGCAGTGTCACCATCAGGCGCGGCAGAAAGCTCAAGGTCTGTTCGTTGATCTGCGTGGCCGCCTGGAACAGGCTCACCAACAGACCGACGACAAGGCCGGGCACGATCAGCACGGCAACCAGCACCATCACCATGTGCAAGGCATCGCTCATCAGCTCGACCGCGACTTCGGGCGTGAGCATCAGAACGCCCTCACGCTGGTGACCAGCGTATTGACCGTCAGCGTCCAGCCGTCGACCAGCACGAACAGCAACAGCTTGAGCGGCAGCGATATGACCAGCGGCGACAGCATCATCATGCCCATCGCCATCAGCACCGATGACACCACCAGATCGATGACGAGGAAGGGGATGAACAACATGCAGCCGATCTGGAAGGCGGTCTTCAGCTCGCTCAGCACGAAGGCGGCGAGCTTCACGGTGAAGGCGTGATCCTGCGGGCGGGCGATGTCCTTTTCGCCAGCCAGTTGCGAAATCTGGGCCAGTGCGCTCTTGCTCGTCTGCGCCAGCATGAAGCGCGACAGCGGAGCTTCGGCGATCTTCAACGCTTCCTGCAGGGTGATCTTGTCTTCGTCGTACGGCACGAAAGCATTGGCCCAGATGGTCTCGCCGATGGGGCGCATGACCAGCAGGGTGAGAATCAGCGCCACGCCGGTGACGATGCGGTTGGGCAGACCCGTCTGCAGGCCCAGCGCCTGCCGCAGCAATGACAGCACGATCACGAAGCGCGTGAAACTCGTCATCATCAGCACCATCACGGGCAGCAGCCCGAGCAGCGTCATGATGACGAGAATCTGTGTCTTGACCGTCAGTTCGGTCGTCGCGCCCTGCGTGGTGCTGCCGAGCACGGCCAGCGTGTCGGCATGGGCCGCCAGCGGCAGGGCCAGTAGCAATGCAGTGCCGGCGAGTGACACCAGCCGTGTGGTCTTCACCGCTGTCACGCGCCCAGCGTGCCCAGGTCGAGGTCGGTCAGTTCCACCACCTTGAGTCCGTAGTTCTCGCCCGACACCACCACTTCGGCGCGACCGATGGGCGTGCCGTTGACCTTGATGACCAGCGGTTCGCCAGCCAACGTGTCGAGTTCCACCACGCTGTCCTGCTCGATGTTCATCACGTCCTGCAACGACACGCGCGCCGCGCCGACTTCGAGCGTCAGCGTGACAGGAATCTTGCGCATCATCTGCGTGAGCGAACGCGGCGCACGGGCGGGCTCGGCCGTCACCGTTTCACCGGCAACGGGCTCGGCCAGATCGGCCAGCAGGCTACTCAGTTCGGAGTTATCGATCGGGTCCATGGGGGTTACTCCACATCTTCAAAAGCGGTTAGGCACAGCTTGCCTTTGTGCTCGGCCACGCGTGCGGTGAACAGGCGCGCGTCGTCGACCAGCACGTCGGTCACACCCATGCTGACAGGGATGACGTCGCCCACGCGGGCGTCGAGCAGCACGCCCAGGGGGACTTCCTTCTCGAGCAGGCGGCCGACCAGTGTCAGCGACAGACGCGTGGCAAGCGGCGCGGCAGGCGCGCGGCCCGTTGCCGGGCGCAGGGGCGACAGGCGCGAGAGCAGACGTTGCATCCACGCGTCGTCGAGCACAAACCACAGGCAGCCTTCGACGCCGCGCGTCGGTTCGGCCACCTGGGCCCGCACGCACCACGTGCCGGCGGCGGGCGGACTGCCCGCGCCTTCGGTGAACTCATGCACGCAGGTCTCGGCGCTGCCGGTCTCGGGCAGCCATTCGATGCGTTCGGCCAGCGCACTGACGAACTGTCGTCCGAGCATGCCGGCCAGCCGTTCTTCGGTCGCCGTCTCGGGAACGGGCGCCGCACCCTGGGTGGATGCGCCGCTGCCATCGCGCGCGCCGTAGCGGTAGTCGAGCACACACAGCAGTACCTGCCGCTCGATGGCAAAGCCGATACGGCCGGTGGCGTCCGAGTACTGCAGCCAGCGGCAGCGCGGGGGCACCATGTCGAGCCGGCCGATGGTCACGTCGTTCAACTCGAACGACGCGCGGTATCGGCGGTTCAGGCCGGTGCGGAAAACCTCTGCCAGGTCCTCGCGCAACGGACCGACGAACCTGTGCAGCAGATGCACCGGGCGGCCCAGCGTGCGCGCATCGAGTACGCGGACATCAGCCGGGGCTCGAGGGGAAGGGCGGTGGATTTGCATGGAGATTCAACGGGCATCGCCCGCGTTCTGAATACGGAAAATAAATCGCCAGTCGCGGCGTCACGCTGCTTAATCGTCGCGGACATTTACAAACTTTAGCGTTCGATAAAAATAAAATTAATCCGACTGGGGCATTCAAACGGATATTCAACCTGATATTCGCAGGGCGCGACGATGAATATGCGGGTGTGTTTCGATAGCGGGGCCGATGATGTCAGACATCTAAGATGTTTGATGTATGTCAAAAGATAGGCTTCGAACGAAATGGCGAACTCCTCCCAATAGTTGGGTAGCGGAGGATGCTGCAAAGCAATATAAATACGATGTTTCTGACAAAAACTCAGAAACTCCTTGGATATCTGACAGATTCGTGCCTATACTCCGGCCAAATTTGGGCACACCCGCACGAAAGGCGGGGTCGCAAAGCCTCCGGTCTACCGCCTGAAAAGGCCACGATAGCGGGGTTGCCAGACTGAACCCCTGTCAAGGGTTCAACCGGTGGCTGATGGCGCTGGATCGCCGTGCGCTCCTGTCTCCACCGGGTCTTGCAAGTCGCTAAACTCGCGACCTCGACCTTCCTTTGTGCCGCCCTGGCACGATTTGCTGCATTGCAAGAAAGGAAGGCTCCATGCTGTACCCCCTCTTCCCGTAACCCTCACGGTCCTTCGGCCAGGCGTTTGCGCGTCGATTTTTTGCGCGATTTGTCAGGCAGGGCGATCCGAAAAATCCCTTTGACTATTTAATTCGCCGTTATTCAAACGGTAAGGGGATTTATTTGCCGATCGTTTCGTGAAATTGGTTGCTGGAATATGTCGGAGCCATGACGAAAATGGACAAATCGAATATCCCTCATAACCCCCGCATGAGTGCGTGCATATATTTGCCCCGGCTGTCGCACGCATTGGCTGCGGGTGATTGGAGAGCGTGATGGCAAGCGAAATGAGCGCACTCATCGGGGCCGATCTTGCGCAATTGCGCAACCTGGCCTCCCAGTTGCAGGCACCTCTGGCCAACCCCTTGTCCGCGGAAGGCAATGACGGCGCGGCGATGAGCTTTGCCGACAGCTTCAAGCAGGCCGTCATGGGCGTGAACGAGAAGGACCGCGTGGCCGGCGAGCGCATGGCCGATGTCGACGCCGGCCGCAGCGACGATCTGGTCGGTGCCATGCTCGCCAGTCAGGACGCCTCCCTGTCGTTCTCGATGCTCATGCAGGTGCGCAACAAGGTCGTTGGCGCCGTGGATGAGCTGATCAAGCTGCAACTCTGAGCGACCCAGGGACGCCCTCGTGATCGCCGCACTCAAACCTGCCTTTGCCCGCCTGCGTGGAACCTCGCCCAAGGTGCCGGCAGGGCTGTTCAAGAACCTGCTGCCGCTGGTGGTGCTTGCCATTGGCATCACCGCGCTGGTGCTCATGTTTGCCTGGCGCGACCAGGCCAACTACAAGCCGGTGTTCGGCGGCCGCGAGAAGGTCTCCGTCACCGACGTGGTGGCAGCACTCGACGCGCAGGGCATTCCGTATCGCCTGCATCCGGACACTGGCCAGGTGCTGGTGCCAGAAAGCAAGCTCGGGCGCGTACGCATGCTTTTGGCATCGCGCGGCGTTGTGGCCAAACTGCCTGAAGGGCTGGAGCTGATGGATCGCAACGATCCTCTGGGGACCAGCCAGTTTGTGCAGGACGTACGTTTCCGCCGCGGGCTCGAAGGTGAACTCTCGCAGAGCATTTCCTCGCTGGAGGCGGTCGAGTCGGCGCGCGTGCATCTGTCCATCGCGCGTTCCACGTCGTTTGTCGTGAGCGACGGCGAGAAGAGTTCCGCGTCGGTCGTGCTCATGCTCAAGGCCGGCCGCACGCTGGCGCCGGAGCAGATCGCCGCCATCATCAACCTCGTGGCCAACAGCGTCGCCAGCCTCGACGCCAAGCGCGTTACCGTCGTCGACCAGACCGGCGCCTTCCTGTCGTCGCGCGTCGATCTGACCGACGGCTACGAAGGCGGTCAGGTGTCGGATGCCTCGCGCCACTACCAGGACGAGACCCGCCGCAACATCGCCGAACTGCTCGCGCCGGTGCTGGGCGCGGACAACTACAAGGCCAGCGTCACCGCCGACGTCGACTACGACCGCGTGAATGAGACGGTCGAGCGCTACGGTGAAGCGCCGAAAATTACCAACGAAGCGATGCGCAACGAATCCGGCCGCGACCCGCTTGCCATCGGCGTGCCGGGTTCGCTGTCCAATCGTCCCGTGCAGGTTGCCGCCGCGCAGGAAGGGCAGTCCGAAGCAACCACCGCGCAGAAGAACGCCACCACGCGTCAGTACGCCTACGACCGCACCATCACGCAGACGCAGCGCAGCCGTGGCCGGTTGAAAAAGCTCTCCGTCGCCGTGGTGCTCAATGGTGCCGCCGCGCCTGACCACCGCGCGTGGTCGCCGGCTGCCATTGCCAATGTCGACAAGGTGCTGCGCAGCGGCTTGGGTATCGACGAGACGCGCGGCGACACGCTGGTCGTGTCGTCGATGGACTTCCCCGGCCGCCCGGCAGATGTGCCGTGGTGGCAGCAGCGTGACAACGTCATCGAGATGGCGACGTGGGCGGCCTACGCGCTGGCCACGCTGCTGGCATTTCTGTTCATCTTCCGTCCGGTGTTCCGGCTGGCTCAGAACGCTGTCGCGCCGCCGGTGGCGAAAACGCGCGAGATCGTCGACCTCGGCGACCCGGCGATCGAACCCGGTGCCGCCATGCCGACGTCGGCCGCCGCCTTGTCGTCCGCCGACGCACCGGCACTCGGCGCGCCGGTCGCGCAGGGCGGCATGTCAGTGGTGCCTCTGCTGGCCGATTACGATCTGCCGCCGCCGGGCTCGCCTGTCGACGTGATGGTCGAGCACCTGCGCACGCTGGCCGCGAAGGAACCCGAGCGCGTGGCCGAAGTCGTGCGCCAGTGGGTGCAAAAGAAAGAACGTAGCGAACCGGGAGCGCGCGCATGAGCACCAATCTGCCCGACACCATCGTCCCCGGCGCCACGTTGAGCCCGGTCGAGCAGGCCGCCATCGTGCTGTTGTCGATGGGCGAAGAGCCCGCCGCCGCCGTGCTGCGTTGTCTGTCGCGCGAAGAACTGCTGGGCGTGACGCAGGTGATGTCGCGCATGAGCGGCATCAAGGTCGACGCCGTCAAGGGCTCGCTGCAACGCTTCTTTGACGACTACCGCGAGCAGAGCGGCGTGCATGGCGCGTCGCGCACGTACCTCAAGCGCTCGCTCGATCTGGCGCTCGGCGCGGACATTGCCAACAGTGTGCTCAACACCATCTACGGCGACGCCATCCGTCCCAAGATGGCGCGCCTGCAATGGGCCTCGCCCAAGTGGCTGGCCGAACGCATTGCGCATGAACACGTGCGCATGCAGGCGGTGTTCCTAGCGTTCCTGCCTTCAGCGCTGGCCGGTGAAGTGATCGACGCGCTGCCGGCGGACAGCCGTGATCTGGTTTTGCTCAACGTCGCGCGCCTTAACGAAATCGACCGCGACCTGCTGGTGGAACTCGACGAAGTCGTCAGCCGCTGCCTCGACAGTCTCGGCCTGCAGAGCGCCAGCGTCGAAGGTGTGCGCCAGGCCGCCGAGATCATCAACCGCCTGCCGGGCAATCGTCAGCAGATGGTCGAACTGCTGCGCGCGCACGACGCCGAAGTGGTGTCGCGCATCGAAGTCAGCATGTACGACTTTTTCATCCTCTCGCGTCAGAGCGAAGCGGTCATCACGCGCCTCATCGACGAGATTCCGCTGGAGCAGTGGGCCATCGCGCTCAAGGGTGCCGAGCCCGTGGTGCGCGACACCATCATGCAGGCCATGCCGCGTCGTCAGGCACAGAGCTTCGAAGACCTCATGCGTCGCGGCGGGCCGGTACCGCGCAGCCGCGTCGAACAAGTGCGCGAAGAGATCATGGCGCAGGTCAAGGAGCTGGCCGACGCCGGCGAAATCGAAGTGCAGCTCTTCGCCGAGGCGACGGTGGAATGAGAAACATGCGCCCGCATCGCTTCCCGCCGTTGTCGCAAGTGTCCGCCGGTCTGTCGCCCGCCGCGCAGGCGCACCTGCAGCTCACGCAGGCCGACGCCTTCAAGGACGGCATGGATCGAGGCTACCGCGAGGGCTATGACATCGGTATCGAGGCCGGGCGCGAAACCGGCACTGCGCAGGGGCGCGAAGAAGGCCGCCGCGCGGGTGTTGCCGATGCACGCCGCGAAGTGTTGGAGCGATTCGATGCGCTCGCCGCTCCGCTGGACGCCGCGCTGATCGCGCTGCGCCAGTTGCAGAGCGACTACCAGTCGGCGCTGCGCAAGGAAGTGGTCGAACTCGTCGCCAAGGTCGCGCGGCAGGTCATCCGTAGCGAGCTCGCATTGCAACCGGTGCAGCTCCTGTCGCTGGTGGACGAAACGCTCGCCACCATGCCGCCCGCGCCCGAAGGCGTCGAGGTGTACCTCAACCCCGAAGAATGCGAGCGCATCCGCGAACTCGCGCCCGATCGCGCCGAGCGCTGGACGCTCATCGCCGATCCGCGTCTCGAAGCGGGCGAATGCCGCGTCAAGGCGGGTGGCCGCGAAGCCGACGCTGGCTGCCGGCAGCGGCTGGCCGCGTGCATGGAACAGGTCAGCGCACAACTGTTGCAGGCAGAAGAAGAGGCCGCGCCATGATCGGTGCCGCACTGCGCCGGCTGGAAATCGACGAGGTTCCCGTCGCCACCCACACGGGGCGGCTGGTGGGCGCGTCAGGCCTGCTGCTGGAAAGCACCGGCTGTGCTTTCCGCACCGGGCAGCGCTGCCGAATCGAAACCGCGCAGGGCGACTGGATCGCTGCGCAGGTGGTGGGGTTCCGCAACGAGGTCTCATACCTCATGCCGTTCAAGCGCACCGACGGGCTGGCGACCGGCGCGCGCGTGCTGCCGATGCCTGACCAGGGCGGACTGATGATCGGCCCTTCGTGGCTGGGGCGCATCGTTAACGGATTGGGTGAGCCGCTCGACGGACTGGAACGCCTTGGCGGCGAACACCCGTTGTCGCTGCAACCGCCGCGCGTGAATCCGCTGCGCAAGCAACCGGTGCGCGAAACGCTCGACGTGGGCGTGCGCGCCATCAATGGGCTGCTCACGCTCGGACGCGGGCAGCGCGTCGGGCTGATGGCCGGCAGCGGCGTCGGCAAGAGCGTGCTGCTCGGCCTCATCACGCGCCAGACCGTGGCCGACGTGGTGGTGGTCGGGCTGATCGGCGAGCGCGGCCGCGAAGTGCGCGAGTTCATCGATATGTCATTGGGCCCGGCCGGTCTCGCCCGTGCTGTTGTCGTCACTGCCCCGGCGGATGAGTCGCCGCTGATGCGCTTGCGCGCGACTGAGTTGTGCCATGCCATCGCCGCGCATTTCCGCGATCAGGGACTGCACGTGCTGTTGCTGGTCGACTCGCTCACGCGTTACGCCATGGCGCGGCGCGAGGTCGCTTTGGCGCTGGGCGAGCCGCCTGCCACGCGCGGTTATCCGCCGTCGGTGTTCAGCGTGCTGCCGCAACTGGTGGAAAGCGCCGGCAATGGCGAGCACGCACAGGGCAGCATGAGCGCCATCTACACCGTGCTGGCCGAAGGCGACGACCAGCAGGACCCGGTGGTCGACACGGCGCGCGCCATTCTCGACGGGCACATCGTGCTGTCGCGTGCGTTGGCCGATCGCGGCCACTACCCGGCCATCGACATTGCGCAATCGATCAGCCGTTGCATGCCATTGGTGACGAGCAAACCGCACCAGGCCGCTGCGCGCGAGATCAAGGCGCTGGCCGCGCGCCACGCGCAGGTGCGCGAACTGTTGCCGCTGGGCGCCTACGTGCCCGGCGCAGACCCGGCCACTGATCGCGCCGTGTCCTTGTATCCGCAGATCGAAGCCTTCCTGCATCAGGGCACGCATGAAGCCGCACCGCTGGTGCAGAGCGTGGCGCAACTGGAGGCGCTGGCCGCATGAGCAAGACCGCCCCGTTCCAATCGCTGAGCACCGTCGTCGATCTGCGCGAGCGCGAAAAGGATCGCCTCGTCGGCGAACTGGCGCGCGTGCAGAACCTGTCGGAGCGCCATCGCAAGACGCTCACACGCCTCGAAGGCCTCTACCAGAGCGCGGGCGCCAGTGGCGCGCCCAAGGTCGCGCATCTATCGGCGCTGTCGCTCAACTGCGGCGAGTACAAGCAGGCGGTGATGCGCATGGCCGACGCCCAGCGCGAACAACTGGCCGTGCAGGAAGCCGAAGTCCAGCAGGCCCGTCAGGCGCTCACGAAGGCGGTCCACAAGCACGAAGCGCTGGGGCAGGTGCTGGCGCGCAAGCAGGCCGATCTGGCACGCGAAGTCTCGCAGCAGGAACAAAAGCGCCAGGACGATCTGGCCACCCAGGCATGGCTACGGGGGCAGGCATGAACGCGCCGCTTCAGGCCACGGGCAATCCGGTCGCCCTGTACACGGGCATTCCCGAAATTCCCGTATCCACCCCAGGAGTCCGCAATGGCTGATTTCGATCCCGCCACGATGGCGTCGTCGCTGGCGACGGCGTACACGCAGTCCGCACAGGACCTGCTCACCGCCCAATCCAAGGCCGCGCAGGCCACGTCCACCGCGCTGACCAAGTTGCAGTCGGCGCTGTCGACGTTCGCTTCGGCGCTGTCTTCGCTGTCGGCCAAGAAGGGCCTGACGCAGTATTCGGCCACGCTCAGCAGCAGCGTCGGCACAGCCATCGCCAGCGCGACCGCCACGCCGGGCAACTACAGCTTTTTCGTCGAACAGGTCGCCACCGCGCATCAAGTGGCGTTTGAAGACCTGCCCGCCGTGCCGGTCTCGATGGGCGGCCCGATCGCCGTCAAGCTCAATGACGGTTCCACCATCAATCTGAACCTCGTCGCGGCCGATGCCGACGGCGACGGCACCATTTCGCAGGCCGAGATCGCGCGCGCCATCAATCAGTCGTCGGACAACAAGGGCAAGGTCACGGCGATGGTCATGACCGTCGGCGACAAGACCCAGCTCGTGCTGTCTTCGACCAGCACGGGCGAAGCCGGGACCCTCTCGCTGGATGTCAGCGGCCTGCCCGCCGGCAGCCTGAAGGACGCGCTGTCCGCGCCGAAGACGCTCACCGCCGCCAAGGACGCCGTGGTGTGGCTGGGCGACCAGGGCACCGGCACGCGTATCCAGCAGGCCAGCAACGCGCTGACCGCCATTCCCGGCGTGACGGTGAACTTCACGCGTGCGCAGAGCACGGGCGATTCGCCCGTCACCCTGTCGATCGCCAGCGACGACAGCGGCACGGCCAGCAACGTGCGGGCTTTTGTCGACGCTTACAACACGCTGGAAAAGGCGCTCGATGACCTGACCAGCACGGGCGACGCCAGCAATGGTGTGTCGGCGGCGGCTTTCGCGTCGGATTCCGGCGTGCGCGCTATGCGCAACAAATTGAGTGCGCTACTGCGCCAGGACTTCGGTGGTGTGCGCCTGCTCGACTACGGCGTGAGCGTGTCGCGCGACGGCAGCCTGTCGCTCGACAGCACCAAGCTTGCCAAGGCGGTGGCCGCCAACCCCGATGGGCTGAGCAAGATCTTCGGCAGCACCAGCACCGCCAATCGCAGCGGCCTGCTCGGTGCGCTCGACGCCTATGCCGATCTGTGGACCGACACCAGCAGCGGTCAGATCAAACGCCGGCAAGAGACGCTCGCCAAACAGCAGACATCCATCACCAGCCGCCAGACGCGACTGGACGACCGCTTCAACGCCGCCTACACGCGCTACCTGGCGCAGTTCACGCAGTTGCAGACGTTGCAGCAGCAGATGAGCCAGACCACCAGCATTTTTGATTCGATCAGTACGAGCTGATCACCAGTACGAACGAGAGGCCCGCTTTGAACCACGACGCCTACCAGAGCTATCACGCAGTCGATCTCGGCGCGCGCACCGCGCAGGCTTCGCCTGTGCAGTTGGTGCTGATCCTCATGGACGGCCTGCTCGACGAGCTGGCCCGCGCCCGCGCGCACATCGAGGCGCGTCGCTACGAGATGAAGGCGGCGAGCCTGGACCGCGCCATCGAAATGCTCAACGGCTTGTCGAGCGCGCTCGATTTCGAATCCGGCGGCGAGGTCGTGGCCAATCTGGCCGACCTCTACGACTACTGTGCGGAGCGCCTGTACCAGGCGGGCGTGCAGCTCGACGTCACGCGCATCGACGAAGTGATCGGGCTGCTCGCCACGCTGCGTGAAGGCTGGCAGGGGATGCAGGCGCGCCATGGCTAGAAGCTCGCAGGTACTGAACCTTGCTTATCAGCTGGGCCAAGCCGCCGTCGAGCGCGACTGGGACGGTGTGGCGCGGGTGGATGGCGAGATCGCCGCCGCGCTGCCGCGCATGGTGGCGCAGGGCGCGTGGACGGCCAATGAAGCGAAAGCGCTTGCCACGCTGCGCGAGACGCATCGCATCGTGCTCGAACAATGCGAGCGCGAAGCCGCCGATCTCGACGCGCGCATGGTCAGCCTGTGCGCGCACAAGGACGGCTGGATCGCCTACGCCATGGACGACGAGAACGACGCGGAAGGGCGCGCATGAGCACGTTGATTCTCTCGTTGCCGACGCCGGGTGCGGCATTGATCGGCACGCTGCGCGCGGTCGGCGCCAACGCCACGGACACCGCGTTGCCTGCAAACGCAGCGGATTTTTTCGTCGCAGCACTCGAAGCGGTGCTCGACAACGTCGCAGAAGACGCACAGCCGCAGCAGGCTGCTACGCCCGCGCAGCAGGCCGTGCCGGCGAACACGCACAAGCGCGACGACGACTCCGCCGCGCTGGAGCGCGAGCCGGAACCGGCGGATGTGTTGCCATCGATCCCTCCCTCGATGCAGCAGCCGGTTGCCGTCATGCCTGTGGCGACGGCATCCACCACGCCCGCCGTACCGGTCGCCACGGAAGCGTCCCTTCCCGACGCGGCCCTGTCGGTGGCAGACGCTATCGCCGCGCCGCAGACAAAGACCACGCTGACCGCACCGATCGTCAAGCCGGTCGCCGCCGATAACGCGCAGTCCACAGCGAGCACTTCAGTGGCCCCGGTGCGCGACGCCTTGATCGCATTGGCACCAGCGGATGTCGGCAGCAACGCCACGCCGGATGCCCTCGTGCGCTTGCCCAATGGCGAGCCGACGCAATGGCGTCAGCCGCTTCAGCAAGCCTTGGGCGAGCGTCTGCAACTGTCCAGCAGCCGTCACAGCGACAGCGCCGTGATCCGCCTCGACCCGCCGCAGATGGGGCGGATCGAGATCGCGATCCGTCACGAGGCCGGTGCGTTGCGCGTCAGCCTGACCGCCACGCATGCCGAGGTGGTGCGCCAGTTGCAAGGCGTGGGCGAGAGCCTGCGTCATGACCTCTCGCAACGCCATGCTGGGGAAGTGAGCGTGCAGGTGGCCGACGCCGCCGGCGCGCGGCTCGCCCAGGGCGACGCCGATGGCCGCCAACGCCAGCGCGGCTCGCAGGGCGAAGGCAACGATGCGGCCCCGACGCGCGCGTTCGCCGACGATGAATACGACGAGCGCCATGCTTTCGGCATGTCGCCAGAGGAGGAGCGCTCGGCATGAAGCGTCACTGGAAACTGATCGTGCTGGTGTTGTGCATCGGGCTGGCCATGGCGGCCGCGGGTGCGGGCGGCGCGTGGTGGTTGTTGCGCCCCAAGGCACCCGAGACGAAGACCGCCAAGCCGGTCGAGATGGACCACACCGAGTACAAGTACATCAATCTCGAAAAGGTCATCGTCATGTTGCGTGGCAAGGAAGGCGAGCCCATGTCGCACTACCTGGCTGTCGACCTGGTTTTCAAGACCGCCCTCAAGAACGAGAAGATGACGCGCGAACATCTGCCGCTGCTGCGCGCCGTGGCCGTGAAGGCACTGTCTGGCTACACCATGGACAAGGCGGGGCAGATGACGGTCGAGCAGTTCGCGCAGGACATCAACCGCGCCTTCAGCGCCAGCTACGCCGCCGAGCGCACGACCAAGCCGTTCACCGAAGCCATGATCGGCAAGCTGATCATCGAGTGACGCCATGGACATGCACAGTGGTTACGCAGAACTGCACAGTGCCGCTGTCGAACAGCAGCATGTGCTGGCCTACGTGCCATTGGTCAAGCGCATCGTGCGCCAGCTCGCTTCGCAGACGGGCGGCGCCATCGATCGCGAGGACATGGAGCAGATCGGCCTGCTCGGTCTGCTCGATTGCCTGCGCCGCTACGGCACGCCCGACGACAAGTTCGGCGCCTACGCGGCACTGCGCGTGCGCGGCGCGATCCTCGACGAACTGCGCCGGCAGGACTGGCGCCCGCGCAGCGTGCGACAAGAGAGCCATCGCCTGCGCGACGCCGCGCGCGATCTCGAACGCCGCCTGGGGCACGAACCTTCCGAGGCCGAACTGATGCAGCACCTCGCGCTCACGCCCGAGGCCTATCAAGCCTATGTGATGGCGGAGAACGCCGAACAACTGGCGAGCTTCGACGAGCTGATGCAGGAGATGGGCAGCCTGCCTTCGGATGCGCCCTCGCCGGAGGCGCAACTGATCCGCCGTCGCAGCATCGAGCAGGCGCTGCTGGCACTGGATGAACGCGAACAACGCGTCGTCCAGCTCTATTACGAATTCGATCTGAGCCTGAAAGAAATCGCCGCGGTGCTGGACCTGACCGAAGCGCGTATCTGCCAGATCAACAAGGGTGCGTTGCGCAAGATGCGCGACAGCCTGAAGCACTGAACGGAAAGCGACACGATCCCATGCAACAAATCATCGGCATCGCAGTGGTACTGGCCACCGTGTTCGGCGGCTTCCTCCTGTCGGGGGGCGCCATGCACGTGATCTGGCAGCCGGTCGAACTGCTCATCATCGGTGGCGCCGGGCTGGGGGCGGTGGTGCTGGGCAACCCCCGCCACGTGCTGGCGGAGATGTGGCTGCAGCTCAAGCACATCGTGGTGGTGCGCCGCCACGGGCAGGAATTCCAGCGCCAGTTGCTGCTGGTGATGTACGAACTGTTGCAGACGGCAGCAGGCGGGCTCAAGGCGCTGGATGCCCACGTCGAGGAGCCGCACGAGAGCCCGCTGTTCCGCAACTATCCGCTGATCCTGGCCGAGCCGAAGCTGCTCAACTTCATCGTCGACAACTTCCGCCTGATGGCGATGGGCAAGATCAACGCGCATGAGCTGGAAGGCGTTCTCGATCAGGAACTGGAAACCATCCACGTCGAACTGGAGCAGCCCTCCAAGTCGCTGCACAAGATTGCCGAAGCCATGCCCGGCTTCGGCATTCTGGCCGCCGTGCTGGGCATCGTGATGGCGATGAACACCGTGGGCGAGGGCGCCAATTCGGCCGAGATCGCCGAGCGCGTGGCCGCCGCCATGGTCGGTACCTTCATCGGCATCTTCTTCTGCTACGGCCTGCTCGATCCGATCTCGAACATGATGAAGCAGGTCGTCAAGCAAGAGCTTTCCGCACTCGAATGCGTCAAGGTCGTGCTGGTGACGCACGTGGCCGGCAAGCCGCCGCTGCTCGCCATCGACGCCGGCCGTCGCCTGGTGCAACTGAACATCAAACCCAGCTTCGCCGAGCTGGAAGCGTGGATCAACGAACTGGCTGAGGAAGCCATGGCCCGCCGCGCAGGAGAGGCCCGTGCGTGATCGTCGCATCGACCCCTACGCCGAGGTGCTGGCATGAACGCCAAGGCCGACAAGCACACGCAGGCGGTGGTCAAGCGCGTCTCGCGCCGGCACGACGGCGACGAGCACAGCGGTGCGTGGAAGGTGGCGTTTGCCGACTTCTGTCTGGCCCTGATGTGCCTGTTCCTCGTTCTGTGGGTGATGGCGGCGCGCAGCAAGGAATCGATCGAAGAGGTCAAGCGCGTGGCCGAAGGCAGCCTGCTCGATGAAGGCGTGGGGCGGCGCATGGAAACCGTCGGCGGCCCGCGCGGCAGCCTGATCGAACGCCAACCGATTCCCTCGCAGGGCGACACGCGCATGCCCAAGCGGCAAGTCACCAACGGCGACCTGGAGCACGCCGACGACAGCCCGCGCCTGTCCAAGCGCCGCTACGACACGCCGGAAGACATGAAGGAGCTGGCGGCCGTGGTGGAACGCCTGACCGCCAAGGCCGGCATGGCCGGCAATCTGTTTACCGAGATCACGCCGCAAGGGCTGCGCGTAATGCTGCACGACACCGAACAGCAAGGCATGTTTGCGCGCGGTTCCGCCATGCCGAGCGATCGCTTTCGCGCGCTGCTGCGCAAGATGGGGCCGCTGTTCTCCCAGATTGAAAACCAGATGCTGATCCTGGGCCACACCGACGCGCTGCAATACGCAGACCAGGGGCATTCGGCTTATTCCAACTGGACGCTGTCCGGCCAGCGTGCGATGTCCGCGCGCCTGCAGATGCTCGACGGCGGATTGCGCCCGGACAGCATTCTGCAAGTGGTCGGCATGGCAGACCGCGCGCCGCTGGATGCGCACGACCCGCGTGCGCCGATCAATCGGCGCATCGAACTGATGATCCTGGGCCCCGAGCAGGCGCGCAATCTGGCCGCCATGTTCGGCATGCCCGTAGACGCCGCTCCGCTCATCGATGGCGTGGTCACCTCGTTGCCGCACAACGAGGCCGTCGACATGCTGCGCGGCGCAGGCGCGGCCAGCACGGAGCGTCGCTGACATGCGTACTCAATCGAGAGGCAATCGAATGAAGATCAACGGCACTCCGAGCACTTCCGGCGTTGGCGGCACCGCGCCAGTCGCAGCCAGCGAACAGAGCACCACCGATGTGCGCGCCACGCCGCAGGCCAACGCCGACGTGCCCCTGCAATCGGCCGCACTCGCGCCCGCCAAAGAAGCGCTGGCCGCGTTGCCCGATGTCGACCAGGCGCGCGTGGCCGCGCTGCGCGATGCGCTCGCCAAGGGCGAGCTGCCGTTCGACGCCTCACGCCTGGCGGGGCTCATCGACCGTTACCACGGGAGCCGCTCATGAACGCCCAACAGGCGATGCTGTCGCTGGCGCAGGGCATCCAGCTCGACGTGGCGGACTACGACCGCTTGCACGGATTGCTGGAACAGCAGTTCGCGGCAGCGTTGCGCCATGACGTCGCACGCTTGCCGCAATTGGCCGAAGACATCGGCGCGCTGTGCACGGTGCTCGATGCCCGTCGCACTGAACGTGTCACGCTGGTGAATGCCATCGTCGGGATGGAAGTGCCGGAAGCGCAGCGCGTGGCGGCCGTCTTCGCGCGCCTGCCCGAGCGTTATCGCACGGCGGCCGAAACGTTGTGGCAGAACCTGCAGGCGCGCGTGCTTGCCTGCAAGGCGCTCAACCTGCGCAACGGCAATCTGCTGATGGACCAGTACGAAGTCATGCAGCGCGTGCTCGGTGGAGAAAGCGACACCTATGCGCCTCGCTGAACTCCCCGCATTCGCGCCCAACGCCGCCTTTCGCGAGGCGGTGCGCGACACCGCGTTGCCGATGCAGGGCAGTGGCGGTTTCGCCGGCCTGTACCAACAGGTCGCGGGTGAGGTTGCCGACTTCATCGCCCACGGCAGCGGCGAAGGCAGTTCGGCGGGCGCCGCGCTGAGCGCGGAAGGTCGCGCATGGCAGGCACGGCTTGCCGCGCCGGTCGACGTCAGCACGGCGACCTCCGGCGAGGACGGCGTTACCACCGACGCGCAGCGCCAATTCCTGAGCCGCATCGCGCCCTGGGCGAAAGATGCAGGACGCGCGCTGGGCGTGTCGCCCGATGTGCTGTCGGCGCAGGCCGCGCTCGAATCGGGTTGGGGCCAGCGCCCCTTGCGCGCCGCCGACGGCAGCGACAGCCACAACCTGTTCGGCGTGAAGGCCACGGGGGCGTGGCAGGGTGACGTGGTGAGTGCGGTGACGACGGAAGTCGAAGGCGATGGCGCGGTCAAGAAGACCGAAGCCTTCCGTCGGTACAACGATGAGGGCGCGAGCTTCCGCGACCTCGTCCAGCTATTGCAGGGCGCACCGCGTTACCACGCTGCGCTCAATACCGGCTCGGACGCGCACGCGTATGGGCAGGCGCTCATGCGTGGCGGCTACGCCACCGACCCGGCGTATGCCGACAAGCTCGTGCGCATCGCGACGCGCATCCGGGCGGAGGACTAAGGCGTGGTGGCGATCGTGGCCGGTTCGACTTCGTTAGTGCCCGTGACGCGTGCGCGGATCACCTTGCCGGTGGCCGCGTTGCGCACGCTGATGATTTCGCCGAGCCGTCCGTTGCCCTCGGCCTGCCCGGCCGTGGTCACGACGATGCCGCTGTTGCGCGCCACGATGCTGACATCGGCGCCGCGCCGTACCAGCACCGCTTCGGCCACCGCGCGGCGGTCGACGATCTGCCCGGCCCGCAATGCGCGGCGGCTGGCCTGCCCGTTGAGTTCGGCCGGGTCGGAAAAGACGTCGTCGAACGTGCCGGTCAGCTCGCGGCGTTCCAGTGCAAGGTCGTTCGGCTGGATGGCACGCCCGCTGGGAATGCTGCCTGCCGCCACGACGACGCGCGCATTGACGCGCGCCCGCACGGTGTACGTCTCGGCCCAGTTGCCGTCCGGGCAATGCGCAATGGCACGCATGCGCGCTGGCGTGCGGCGGTCGGCCAGCGTGATCTCGAATGGCTTGGCGCAGGCCCGCGGCGTGCGCGCCGCACTGACGACCTCGAACGTGAATTGCGGCTCGACCAGCCCCGCGCGCTGCGCGTCGGCCATGAGTTGCGTGCGCGCCGCGCGCTCGACTTCCGTCATGGCGTCGGCGCGGGCCGGCTGGGCGCACAGGACGGCTGTCACGGTGGCGGCGCAGGCCAGTAATTGTGTGGTTGTGAACTTCGATGTGAAAGGCATACGCATGAGTATCAATTTCGACAAGGCGCTCGGGCTGCACGCAGACGCGCTCCGCTTGCGTGCCGAGCGCACGAAGGTTCTGGCATCCAACATCGCCAATGAAAGCACTCCGGGTTATCAGGCGCGCGACATCGATTTTGCCAGCAGCCTGCAGTCTGCGCTCGCCGATGACGGCGGTCTGGCGCTCGACACCGGCGCGCCCGACATGCAGTACCGCGTGCCCAACCTGGCGCGCAGTGACGGTAACACCGTGGAGCTCGGTGTGGAACAGGCAGCGTTCTCGCAGAACGCTTCGGATTTCCAGACCAGCCTCACCTTCATCAACATGAAACTCAAGGGCCTCGCCCGCGTCATCGAAGGGCAGTAAGCATCATGTCATTCAGGGATATCGCACACATCGCGGGTACTGCCATGACGGCGCAAAGCCTGCGCTTGAACACGGTGGCGAGCAACCTCGCCAACGCGCAGACGGCGGCCGGACGGGAAGAGGACACCTACCACGCGCGCAAGCCGGTGTTCGCCACGCTCTTCAAGGGCGGTTTCGACGATCAGGTGGCCGGCGCCAGCGTGCAGGTGCTGGACGTGGTGCAGAGCACCGAGCCGCTGCGGCGCGTGCACGAGCCGGACAATCCGGTCGCCAACGAAGAAGGAATGGTCTTCTACCCCAACGTGAATACGGTGGCGGAGATGACCGACATGATGGAAGCGTCGCGCGCCTTCGAGACCAACGTCGAGGTGCTGGGCCGCGTCAAATCGATGCAGCAGTCGCTGCTGCGCATGGGAGAGAGCTGATCATGAGCGCTGTCATCAACGACACCACGCAGAACACCACGAGCACGAGCGGCACGTCGGCGGTCGCCAGCAATGGCGATTCGGTATCGAACCTGTTTACCACGCTGCTCGTGGCGCAGATCCGCAACCAGAACCCGCTCGACCCGGCAGACCCCAGCGAATTCGTCAGCCAGCTCACGCAGTTGTCGCAGACCGAAGCGCTGCAGAAGCTCGTCAGCCAGGGCACCAACAGCGCCGCCGCGCTGGAAAGCATGCAGGTGATGGCGCTGGGCGCGCAGGTCGGCTCGCAGGTGTCGGTGCGTACCGGTTCGGTCAGCGTGAGCGACGCCGCCATCTCCGGCCGCTTTACGCTCGATGCCAGCAGCGCCGAGACGGCCGTGGTGCTGACCGATGCCGCAGGCAAGACGTATCGCCTGGAACTGGGCACGCGTGCGGCGGGCGAGGTGAGCTTCACGCTCGATCCGGCCAAGCTCGGCCTGCCCAAGGGCACGTATTCCATCGCCGTGTCGACCGACAACGGGGCGACGCCGGGCGTCGACATCGACGGCACGCTGCAGAGCGTCAAGCTCTCATCCACCGATGGCGTGGTGCTCAACGTGAGCAACGTTGGCAACGTGTCTTCCACCGTCGTGACTGCATTCAACGGCCGCGCGTAAGGCCGCCACCGAATATCGCCATCGCAAGGAATCCATCATGAGCTTCGAAGTCGCCCTGTCCGGTATCAACGCCATCAACTCGCAGCTGGACACCATCAGCAATAACATCGCCAACTCTGGCACCTACGGCTTCAAGTACAGCCGCTCGAACTTCGCCGCGATGTACGCCGGCACACAGGCAACCGGCGCCGAAGTGTCGTCGGTCACGCAGAGCATCGATATCGGTGGCGGCGTGCTGACCACCGGCCGCAGCATGGACGCCTCGATCCAGGGGCGCGGCTTTTTCGTGACCAAGTCCAGCTCGGGCGAGTCGTTCTACAGCCGCGTGGGGATCTTCTCCACCGACAAGGACGGCTACGTGGTCGACAGCTTCGGCCGCAAGGTGCAGGGTTACGCCGCCGTTGCCGGCAGCACGGCGCTGGGCGCATTGGGCGACATGAAGGTGTCGACCGGGCAGATTCCCGCGCAGGCCAGCGCCAAGCTGCAATACGTGGCCAACATGTCGGCCGACTGGAAGGTGCCGACCGTCGCCACCTTCGACAAGAACGACCCGCAGTCTTTCAACAGCTCGATGGTGTCGGTGGTGTACGACTCGCTCGGCGCGCAGCACAGCGTGACGCAGTATTTCGTCAAGACGAATACCGGCGAAGTGACCGTGCATTACACGTTCGACGGCACGGACCTCGCCTCCACCAACACGCTGACCTTCGACACCGCCGGCCAGCTCACCTCGCCGACGGCAGCGGTCAACGTGCCGCTGGGCACGCCGGCTGGTGCCACCGCGATGGCGCTGGACATCGACTACTCTGGCACCACCCAGTTCGCCGGAGAGGCAACCAACACCACCAACGCGGCGGACGGTTATGCATCCGGCACGATGATCGGTGTGCAGATCACGGACGACGGCTCGGTGATGGCGCAATACAGCAACGGCCTCAAGCAACGCGTGGGCACGCTGGCGCTGGCGACGTTCCCGGACGAAGGCGCGCTCACCCAGGTCAGCGATACGAGCTGGGTGGCGTCCAATGCGTCGGGCACGCCGCTGTACTTCACGCCGGGCAGCGGCATGGCCGGCAAGCTCACGCCGGGGTCGCTGGAGCAATCGAACGTGGACATGACCGAACAACTGGTCGACCTGATGTCCGCACAGCGTAACTATCAGGCCAACACCAAGGTCATCTCGACGCAGAACGAGATGATGCAGACGCTCATGCAGGCGCTGTAATGGACGCCCTGATCTACACCATCATGAGCGGCGCCGAGCGTGGGCTGCGCGCCCAGCAGGTGCACGCCAACAATCTGGCCAACCTCGAAACGGGCGGCTTTCGCGCCGACCTCGAACTGGCAACCAGCCAGGCCGTGCCGGGCTACGGTTACGACACGCGCCACATGAGCCAGCTTTCGGCCAATGCGATGTCGGGCCGTGAAGGTGCCGTGCGCGAAACCGGCAACGAC
The DNA here is from genome assembly GCF_041807905.1 of Uliginosibacterium sp. sgz301328. Classification (NCBI taxonomy): domain Bacteria; kingdom Pseudomonadati; phylum Pseudomonadota; class Betaproteobacteria; order Rhodocyclales; family Zoogloeaceae; genus Uliginosibacterium; species Uliginosibacterium sp. sgz301328. Next base: position 3,406 of record NZ_JBGVSA010000018.1, on the reverse strand, counting down.
CTGGACGTGGCCATCGACGGCAACGGCATGCTCGCCGTGCAGTGGCAGGACGGCGAAGCCTACACGCGCGCCGGACATCTGGTGGTCGATGCCGACGGCACGCTCACGGTGAACGGGCGCGCGGTGATGGGCGACGGCGGCCCGATCAGCCTGCCGGCGTACACGCGTGTGTCGATCGCGCAGGACGGCACCATCTCGGTCCAGCAACCGGGTCAGCTCGAATTGCAGGAAGTCGACCGACTCAAGCTCGTGCGCGCGGACGCGCCCAACCTCACCAAGAACGAAGCCGGCCTGACGGTGGCGCGCGACGGCAACACCCTCGCCGCCGATGACACCGTTACCGTGCGCGCCGGTTATCTCGAAGGCAGCAACGTGTCGGCCGTCGAAGAGATGGTGGCCACGATGAGCCTGAACCGCGATTTCGAAATCCAGATGCGCCTCTACAAATCGGCCGACTCGATGGCCGACGCAGGCAATCGGCTGATCCGCGAATAACGCGCACGCCCAACTGAAAGGAACGCAAGATGAATCCCGCACTGTGGATCAGCAAGACCGGCGTGCAAGCGCAAGACGCCAAGCTGCAAGCCATCGCCAACAACCTCGCCAACGTGAACACGGTCGGCTTCAAGCGCGACCGCGTGGTGTTCGAGGACATGTTCTACCAGGTCGAAAAACAACCTGGGGCACAGCAGGACGACGCCACGACGTCGCCGACCGGTGTGCAACTGGGCAATGGCACGCGTCTGGTGGGCACGCAGAAGATCTTTACCACCGGCAGTCTGCAGACGACCGGCCAGTCGATGGATGTGGCGATCGTCGGCAACGGCTTCTTGCAGGTGCAGCTCGCCAATGGCGATGCGGCCTATACGCGCGCGGGCCAATTGCAGGTCAACCAGGACGGTCGTCTCGTTACTGCGCAGGGCCAACCGCTGGTGCCGGAAATCACCGTGCCGGCCACGGCCACCGCACTGACCATCGCTGAGAACGGCATGGTGTCCGCCACCGTGGCGGGTGCGACGCAGCCGACTGAACTGGGCCAGCTCACGCTGGTGAATTTCATCAATCCGGCCGGCTTGCTCGCACTCGGCGACAACCTGTACCAAGAGACAACCGCCAGCGGTGCGCCCACCGAAGGCAACCCCGGCGAGGACGGTCTGGGCAAGCTGAAGCAGGGCGCGCTTGAAGGTTCCAACGTGCAGGTGGTCGAAGAAATGGTCGACATGATCGCCGCACAGCGCACCTACGAGATGAACACCAAGGTGCTCTCCGCTGCCGACAACATGATGCAGTACCTCGCGCAGGCGGTGCGCTGAGATGAGCCGCCCGTACGCCGCTGCGCGCGCCATGGGCTTCGCCTTTGCTGCGATGCTCGTAGTGCTGGGTGCGGGCTGCGCCACGTACCCGCCCGAGTTGCCGCCGCTCGACGATGGCTCGCGTCTGGATCTGCCTGCGGCGCAGGCACGACAGGGCTCGCGCGGCGGTGTGTTCGCGGCCGACACACCGTGGTCATTGACTTCCGACAGCCGCGCCTTCCGACCGGGAGACCTGCTGACCGTGCTGTTGCAGGAAACCACGCAGGCGAGCAAGTCGGCCGACAGCAAGCTCGGCAAGAGCACGGGCGTGTCCATCGCGCCGTCGGTGCTGTTCGGCAAGACGCAGGCCAAGACCGAAGTGGGCATCGATGCCTCGCGCGACTTTTCGGGCACGGCATCGAGCACGCAGCGCAATACCCTGCAAGGCGCGATCACCGTGGTGGTGCACGAGGTGCTGCCCAATGGCCTGCTGCGCGTGACGGGCGAGAAGAGCCTGTACCTGAACCAGGGCGAAGAACTGGTGCGCCTGTCCGGTTACGTGCGTGCCTCCGATATCGACAATGACAATCGCGTGTCGTCGCTGCGTATCGCCAATGCGCGCATTGCGTATTCCGGCCGGGGTGCGGCGCAGGACGCCAACGACGCGGGCTGGCTGGTGCGCTTTTTCAATAGCCCGTTGATGCCTTTCTGAGAGAACGAAACATGATTGCCCTGCGTTCCCTGTGCCTTGCCGCCGTACTGGCATTCGGCGCCCACGCGGCCACCGCCGCGCAAGTGCTGCGCCAATTGGTGAGCGTGGAAGGCGTGCGCGAAAACCAGTTGCTCGGATACGGGCTCGTCGTCGGCCTGCAAGGCAGTGGCGACAGCACGCAGGTGAAATTTTCCGGTCAGTCGGTGACCAACATGCTCAAGCAGTTTGGGGTGAAGCTGCCCGAGCGCACCGATCCGAAACTCAAGAACGTCGCCACCGTCATGGTCAGCGCGGTGTTCCCGCCCGGCTACCGCAAGGGACAGATGGTGGACGTCACTGTCTCGTCGTTGGGCGACGCCAAGAGTCTGCGCGGGGGCATGCTGCTGCTCACGCAACTGCGCGCGGCGGATGGCGAAATCTACGCGCTGGCGCAGGGGCAACTCGTCGTCGGTGGCCTGGCCGCGCAAGGGCAGAGCGGGTCGAGCGTGACGGTGAATACGCCGACCTCCGGTCGCATTCCGAACGGCGCGACCATCGAGCGCGAGATCGAAACCGACTTCGATACCTTGCCGACGGTGCGCCTGAGCTTGAAGCGCCCGCACTTTCAGACCGCCACGAATATCGTGCAGGCGATCAACCGCCGCTACGGCCAACAACTGGCCAGCACGCGCGACGCCACCAGCGTGGACGTGATCGCGCCGGCCAATCCGACCGAGCGCGTGGCTTTCGTCGCCGCGCTCGAGTCGCTCAACGTCGACGTCGGCGTGGATCGTCCGAAGGTGGTGTTCAATTCGCGCACCGGCACGGTGGTGATCGCGGAAGGCGTGCGCGTGCGTCCGGCGGCGATATCGCACGGGGCGCTGAAAGTGGTGATTTCGGAAAGCCCGCAGGTGAGCCAGCCGCAGCCGTTCGGCCGTGGCACCACGGCCGTTACGCCGCAATCGCGCGTGGCGGTGGAGCAGGGCAACGGACGTATGTTCAAGTGGCCTGAGGGCGTGAGCCTGCAGGCGATCATCGATACGGTGAACAGTACCGGGGCGACGCCGGACGACATCATGGCGATCTTGCAGGCGCTGGATCAGGCGGGGGCGATCGATGGGGAGTTGATTGTCATATGACGCGCTGGACGTGGGGTCGGGTTTTGGGGGGATGCTTGGTCTTTCGGAGTTGGTCTCGACTGCTGATGCTCGACGGCCGGGAGTTCGTCCCGGCGGCCGAGTCACTTTCTTGTTCTCGACAAGAAAGTAACCAAAGAAACGACCCCAACATCGCCGCCGGCCTGCGGCTGGTCCCCTGCGCTACTCGTCAAGTCAGGCGGCTGCGGAACTCGTCGCTACGCTCCTCAGACAGTCCTCGCCGACCCGCTGCGCGGGCGACCTGACTTGCCTGCGTTGCTCGGCGG
>NZ_JBGVSA010000017.1:0-98575 GCF_041807905.1 Uliginosibacterium sp. sgz301328 | reverse complement strand
GGAATTCCTGCTGGATACACTGCGGGCCCAGGTCAATGCGCTGGCACGCCTGCAGGATACGAACAGCGGTCTGTGGCACACGCTGCTCGACGACCGGAGTTCGTATCTCGAGGCTTCGGCCACGGCAGGTTTCGCCTTCGGCATGCTCAAGGGCATCCGCAAACGCTATCTGTCGTCCGCCTACCTGCCGGTTGCCGTGAAGGCCATCGACGCAGTCATCGCCAAGATCGATGCCAAAGGCGAACTGACACAGGTTTCGTTCGGCACGCCCATGGGTGCGACACTGCAGTTCTACAAGGACATCAAGCTCACCTCGATGCCCTTCGGCCAATCCATGGCGATCCTCGCGCTGACCGAATACCTCAACCACTTCATCTGATCTTTGCCCCCGCACCGCGATCAGGATGGTGCCGGCCATGATTGACACGAACCGACGAGAAGACGGCGGGCTTCATTTGCAGGTCGGGCCTGTGCGCTCACGCCCGGCCCGCGTCCGCTCATTCGTGTCGTCATCTCATCTTTGCAATTCAGCCGCTTGCCGGTAATCCCCGGCATGGGCGTAAAGGCTGGCCAGGAAGCTCTTCCCTACGCTGTCATCACGCCCGCGGAGTGTCGCTGCGGGTACGACACCTTTTGGAGGAAGAACATGAGATACGCCGTTCCAACGTTGGCCGTCGCGCTCTGCATGGCATGGTCTGCCACAACCCACGCGGCGCAATTCAAGGCATCTGACGGACACGTCAAGGAAGACTCGACGGTCAGAGCGCTGCAGTACATGTCGGACAACGTGCGCAAGGAAACGAGCAACGACATCCGCATCAAGGTGTTCCCCAACGGCACGCTCGGCGACGAGGCTCAAGTGTTGCAGTTGGTACAACAGGGCACGATCGAAATGGCGCGCGTATCCGTCGGCATGATCAAGAACTTCGCGCCGGAGTTCACCGTTCTGTCGATGCCCTACCTGTTCCGCGATATGCAGCACTTCAAGCGATTCGCCGACAGCCCCATCGCGGCCGACATGCTCAAATCGCTCGAGAAGAGCGGCTTCGTGGGCTTGACGCTCTACACCAACGGTTTCCGTTCGTTCTATACGCGCAACAAACCAATCCTCAAGCCGGAGGATCTCTCGGGCCTGAAGATCCGGGTGATGAGCGATCCCGACTCCATCGAGATGGTCAAACTGCTCAAAGGCCAACCCACGCCCATGGCCATCTCGGAAGTGTTCAGTGCCCTCCAGCAAGGCGTGCTGGATGGTGCGGAGAGCGCCGTCACGGTGCTCACGCACGGCAGCCACGGAGAGGTGACGAAGGCCTTCTCGCTCGACGAGCACACGTTGCTGCCGGACATTGTCGTGTTCAGCAAGAAGAAGTGGGACACGCTCAACGACAAGCAAAAGGCGGCGATCATGAGCAACGCCAGGAAGTCGCTCGACGTCCAGAACAAGCTGTTCATCGAAGATCTGGTACGGGCGCGCGACACGGCTGAAAAGAAGATGGGCGTGAAGTTCTACACCGTCGACAAGAAACCCTTCAGCGATCTGGTTCAGCCGATGTACCAAAAGCTGCCGCCGGCCCAGGTGGACATCGTCAACAAGATCCGTGCGCTCTGACAGGACCACGCGATCTCCCGTTCTACGGCGGCCCGGGCCACGACGCTCACGCCGCCGCATCGACATTCACCTTGCGGAGTTGACGTGTCTTCTATTCACTCGATCAGGAACGTCGCGCGCCAAGCCTGCGGCGTTGCGGCCGGCATGTTGCTGGCCATGTTGTCAGCCATCGCGCTATGGCAGGTGTTTTCGCGCTACGTGCTCAATTCGCCAAGCACGTATACGGAAGAGTTGCTGCGCTATTTGATGATCTGGATGGGGTTTCTGGGTGCCGCCTATTGTTTCGGCGACGGAACGCATCTGTCGCTGACACTGCTCGAAGACAGCATATCCACACGCAGCCGCTTCATGTTGAAGCTGTTGCAGAGCCTGCTCGTCAATGCCGGTCTCGTCGCCATCATGATCTTCGGCGGTTACCGCTATGTGGTCGCCAACGGCGCGCAATTGTCGCCCACACTGGGCATATCGATGAGCTGGGTGTACCTGATCCTGCCACTGTCAGGCGTGCTCATGGTGGTGTTTGGCATTGCGCATACCGCGAGCATCGTCGATGACTACCGCAAGGAGGCGCGTTGATGGATCCTGAAGTGCTCCAGGCCTGCGCATTGCTGTTCGGCGCGTTCATCGGCTTTCTCGCGCTCGGTGTTCCGGTGGCGATGGGTATCGCCCTCTCATCGATCATCGCGCTGGTCTATTCCCTTCCGTTGAGCGAGATCCTCTACACCGGTAGCCAGAAGATGTTCTCCGGCATCGACAGTTTCGGGCTCCTGGCTGCGCCGTTCTTCATCCTTTCCGGCAACCTGATGAATCGAGGCGGCATCGCGCGACGGTTGATCAACCTCGCCCTGCTATTGGGCGGGCGCATCTCCGGGGCGCTCATGCATGCCAACGTGATCAGCAACATGCTCTTCGGTTGCGTGTGCGGCTCGGCCGTGGCTGCGGCTTCGGCCGTCGGCGGCTTCATGGGTCCTCTGCAGCGCGAGAAGAACTACGACCCGAAGCTCTGCGCCGCGATCAACATCGCGTCGGCACCGACCGGATTGATCATTCCGCCCACCGGCATGTTCATCATCTATTCGCTGATGACGGGGGCCTCGGTCGCCACGCTGTTCATCGCGGCATATATTCCCGGCATCATCATGGGGTTGGGGGTGATGGTCTATGCCTACATCGCCGCCCGTCGCCTGCGCTATCCGGTCGAGCCCGGCAAGAGTGCGGCGGAAGCCGTTCGCATCGTGCTCGAGTCGATCCCGAGTCTGATCATGATCGTGGTGGTCATCGGCGGTATCGTGGCCGGAGTCTTCACGGCGACGGAAGGCGGTGCCATCGCGGTGCTCTACTCGCTGGCCCTGTCGCTTTTCTATCGGACGGTCCGCCTGGCGGATCTGCCGGACATCCTTCGTCAATCGGCAGCGGTATCCGGGATGATCCTGTTCCTCATCGCCGCATCGTCGCTGATGTCCTGGGCGATGGCCTTCCTGAGCATTCCCGATTCCGTGAGCGAGTTGCTGTTGTCGCTGTCGGACGATCGCATCGTGATCTTCATGATCATGAACGTCACGCTACTGATCGTTGGAACATTCATGGACGTGGCCCCGGCGCTGCTGATCTTCACTCCGATCTTCTATCCGGTGGCGGTCAACCTGGGTATGGACCCGATCCACTTCGGCGTGATGTTCGCCTTCAACCTGTCGTTGGGCAATTTCACGCCGCCGGTGGGCAGTTCGCTGTTTGTCGGGTGCAGCGTGGCGAAGGTGAAGATGAACGACGTCATCCGGCCACTGGTACCGATCTTTCTGATCGAAGTGGTGTTGCTCGCTTTCGTGACCTACGTACCGTCTCTTTCGCTGTTCCTGCCGCGACTATTCGGGTTGATGTAACGCTGCGGAGGGCGCCCCGCACGGGGCACCCTCCCTGTCACTCGTCCTGAGCGTTCAACAGGCAACGCCGCCGGTACTCTCGCGGAGGAATGCCATACACCTTCTTGAACAAGGTCGAGAAATTGTTGCTGTCTTCGGCGCCACATTCGTAGGCCACGTATGTCACCGGCAAGGTCGTCGTGCGCAGCAGCGAACACGCATAAGCCAGGCGCAGGTGCGTGACATACGACTGCGGAGGAAGGCCGGTGCGCTCCTTGATGCGCCGGTGCAGCGTCCGCAATGGCATTGCGTAACGTGCGCTCAGCGCACTCCAGTCGATCGGAGACTGGAAGTTCGAACGCAGGTAGTTGATCAGATGATGCGTACGATCTTCGATGTCTTCCTGCGGGTCTTCGTGGTAGAGACCTTCGAGCATCAGCGCGACGGCTTGCAGCAGTAGCGCTTCGCGCATGCACGCGCCGGCGGGCGTCGTGTCATTGCACTGGCCAATGCGCGCCAGCAGTCCTTCGATGCGCCGGCACAGGGTCGGTCCGATCTGCCAATGCCCCGTGGCGTTGGCCGGCAGGTGTCGTTCGAGGCAGGCCAGTGGCCCCGCGTGTCCGTTGCGTCGGTAGTGGATGTTGCATAGCTGGAGATCGGCCACGTATTCGAAGGCGTGGCGGTCATCCCGGGCGCGCACCCACAGCACCGAGCCGGCGCCGACCGAGCAGGGACGGTCATTGAGCACATGCACGCCGCTGCCACCCTGTACCAGAACAATCTCATCGAAGTCGTGGCTGTGCTCAGGAAACGTGCCCTGCGGATTGCAGTATTCGACTGCGATGGTCTGACGATGCGAACGGAATCGTTCCTCCGGGCGCAGCAGGATCATGAGGATTCTCCAGAACCAGACTTTGTTGCCGCCGCGCACGACTGGCGTTCTTTGAACGAACGCCGGTGGCGATCGGTGTGCGGCAGCGCCCGAAAGGCACTGCCCAATGGCACTCATCACAATTTCTCGACCTTGCCGCCAATTTGTACAAAGGACTGCACATGACCGACATCGCGATCGCCAACGATACCCCGCTCTACGACACCACGCAGCGTAGTGGGCCCCTGTTTGCGCTCCGTCAGCGCGATGACAAGCGACTGACGTTGCAAAGCGATCAAGGCCATGTCGTGCATCTATTCGTTCTGACGGAATGGTTGCTCCGTGTAACGCTGCTTCCTGATGGCATTCAACGCACCACTCGCACCTGGGCGATCGCGCCCGGCAAAGAAGATGTCCCCTTCGAAGGGGTCGACAAATCCGACCTCTCTGCCTTCGATCCCGTGCCCTATTCGGCTGTCACGCGCGATGACCTGCTTACCGTCGAAACGGCATGCGTTCGGCTCATCGTCGAACTGCATGGATTCGTGTGCCGTTGGCAGCTTCGCGTCGACAACGATTGGATCGAGGTGGCGCGTGACCGTCCGACGCAGGCCTACAATTTCGGGCAATGGGGGCGCAGCGTTTGCCACTATCTGGTGCGCTCTGCGACGGAGCGCTACTTCGGCCTCGGCGAGAAATCCGGCGACGCGAACCGGGCCGGTCAGTCGTATCGCATGCGCAACGTGGACGGCGCCTTCTACAGCGCACGCACGTCCGACCCGCTCTACAAGCACATCCCGTTCTACATCACCCACGATTCCAGGCATGGCGCAGCATTCGGACTGTTCTACGACACGCACTCGGACTGCACTTTCGACATGGGGCGCGAAATCGGCAACTATCACGGGCCGTACCGCTATTTCATGGCCGAGGCAGGCGACCTGGATTATTACTTCATCGCCGGGCCGCAGATCCGGCAGGTGGTGACCCGCTTTACCTGGTTGACCGGCCTGCCGGCGTTTCCGCCTCGCTGGACGCTGGGCTACTCGGGCTCGACGATGAGCTACACCGACGCGCCGGACGCGCAAGCGCGCATGGCGGAGTTCATCTCCCAGTGCCGCGCTCACGATATCCCCTGCCAGTCCTTTCACCTCTCATCGGGCTACACGAGCATCGGCAACAAGCGTTACGTGTTCCACTGGAACACCAGCAAGTTTGCCGATGCGCGTCGCTTTATTGCTGAGTACAAGGCGGCCGGCGTGCGCGTGATTGCCAACATCAAGCCCGCCCTGCTCACCGACCATCCCCGCTACGAAGAAGCACGCGCGCAAGGTCTGTTCGTGACCAACGCCGATCACCACGCCCTGACGGTGCCATTCTGGGGCGGGCAAGCCAGCTACGTGGATTTCACGCGACCGGCAGCCGTGCGCTGGTGGCAACAATGCGTGCGCGAGCACTTGCTCGACTACGGCGTTGCCGGCACCTGGAACGACAACAATGAGTTCGAAATCGCCGAGGTTGCCGCACGCGCGTTCGGCCACGGACAGCCCGTTCCGGCGTCCGAGATCAAACCGCTGCTGACGATGCTCATGCTCAAGGCCTCGGTCGGCGCGCAGCGCGACAGCGCTCCGCAGATACGGCCGTTTGCTGTATCGCGCGCGGGCGTGACGGGCATGCAGCGGTATGTGCAGACATGGTCCGGCGACAACTACACCTCGTGGGAGACGCTGAAGTACAACATCCGCATGGGGCTTGGACTGGCGATGTCCGGCGTATCGAATACGGGGCATGACGTCGGCGGTTTTCTCGGACCGGCCCCCGATCAGGAACTGTTCGTGCGCTGGGTGCAGTTCGGCATTTTCATGCCGCGCTTTTCGATCCACTCCGAGAACAGCGACGGCACTGTGACCGAACCGTGGATGTATCCGGCATGGACGCCGACGGTGCGAGCGCTGCTTGCATTGCGGCACCGCTTCCAGCCGTATTTCTACGATCTCCTTTGGCATGCCCATACTGAATGCGCGCCTATCGTGCGGCCGACGTACTACGACTTCTCACATGACGACACGTGTTTCGAAGAGAACGACGACATGATGATCGGCCCGCATCTGTTGCATGCCGCGGTTGCCGCCCCCGGCGTCCGCGCACGATCGGTTTATCTGCCCGCCGGCACGGACTGGTTCGACTACTTTTCCGGAACGCGATACGAAGGCGGTCGATGGCATGCCATGCCCGCTTCGCTGCAACAGCCGCTGCTGTTCGCACGGGCAGGGGCAATCATCCCTGTCAACCGCGCGGACGCACATTTTGGGGATACCGAAGACCGGCGCGGCTTCGTCATTTTCCCTCCCCGCAACGGACGAGCCACAGGATCGGCCTTCGAAGACGATGGCGAATCGATTGCCTGGCGTCGGGGGCATTGCGGGCACTGGCAGATCGCCGTCGATGCCCTGGATGACCGTTTGCAGGTCAGTGTCGCGTTCGACGGCAGCGCAAGCTTCCGGCAAGACACCCTGACCATCGAACTGCCGGCGCAGGAATGTCGCCCCATCTCCGTCCAGGGTTACGCCGTCACGGCCGACGTACAGGCGGAGGGCCGCCGCCTGCTGCACCTTGCATGGCGGGACTCATTCGGCCAGGCCTAGGGTCACGCTGCGGATTCGGACGAACGGGTCGGGAAACAGACACAAGGCCATCTTCCCGGAGCTTGCGGAAATGCTCGCAATCGGTGCCCTGATCCCTGGCGGTCCGGGCACCGAACGTGGCGACCGGTCGCCTGCCTGCGACGGGCGCGGCGAAGACAATGCAAACCTCGGTCGTCACATGACGCGAGCCGACCCAAGCCGTTGTGAAGCTTGTTCAGGGCTCATTCATAGCCAATTTCGTTATTGACGCAGATCAATTTGTAAGCCATTTACGACAGGGCACACTCACCCGTCCGTCGATTGGATACGAATTGCCCATGGCTGTCATCGTCCTGCAGGAACCCCGCCGTAAGACTTCACCACCAGCCGGCGGATGCGCCCTGTTCGCATTGGGATTCCGGCCGTTCTATCTACTCGCGGCCATCGGCGCCCTGCTGCTCATACCAACCTGGGTCGCAGGCGTCAGTGGCGCGCTGGCGTTCTCGCCAGCCGTGCCCATGCTTGTCTGGCACGGACATGAGATGGTCTTCGGCTTTGCCGTCGCGGTGATCATTGGCTTTCTATACACCGCAGCGCGCAACTGGACCGGACTTGCCACGCCGCGCAACGGTGCGTTGGCGGCCCTCTGCCTGCTGTGGCTGGCGGGCCGGGTAACGATGCTGACCGGGCCATTGTGGCTGGCGGCGGCGGTCAACCTGGCGTTCCTGCCGGCTGCGTCCATTCCGTTGGCGCGCGTGTTGATCCGGGCACGGGCGCGCCGCAATTACTTTGTGCTGGGAATCCTCACCGCGCTGTGGCTGGCGGACGCGACGCTGTTCGGCACGTTCTTCGGCTGGGTCGACATGGCATTTCTCGACATCCTGCACGCGGCCATCGCGGTCATCACACTGCTGGAAACGGTCATCGGCGGACGCATCATCCCCGGCTTTACGGCCAACGCCACCAAGCAGACGACGGCGCGACACGCGCCGCTCGATCAGGCGGCGATCCTCTTTACGGCCTTGGCATTGCTGGGTTGGGCCTTGCAGGTGGCACCGGAGATCGCCGGCATCCTGGCTGTCGTGGCGGCGTTGCTGCAGATCTGGCGCAGTTCATTGTGGCGGCCACTGGCAACATTGCGCCATCCGCTGCTGTGGTCACTGCATGTCTCGCACGGCTGGATCGCGGCGGCACTGCTGTTGATCGCGTCGCAGGGGCTGGGGCTCGTGAACGATTCGGTCGTCACCCACACGCTCACCGTCGGCGCCATGGCAGGCTTGATCCTGGCGATGATCACCCGCACCGCGCTGGGCCACACGGGCCGCATGCTGCGCGCCGGGCCAGCGGAAACCGCCATTTACTCGTCGATCGTGGTCGCTGTGCTGGCCCGCGTCGTGCCGCCGCTCGTGTGGCCGGAGCAGTATCTGCATGGCCTGTGGCTGGCCGCAGCCGCCTGGTCAGCGGCCTTCGCGCTGTATCTCTGGCGCTATGCGCCGATGCTATGGCGCCCCCGCGCCGACGGCATGCCGGACTGAGCGCCCGGGCTCGCGCAGGGGATCAGCACTTTACGAGCCCGTCGGCCAATCCGTGTGTGAGCGCTGGCCAGGCCTTGCTGCAATGCCTCAGCCGACCCGCGCCTTCTCGGCAAGCTTGTGCAACGCATGGCCGGTCACGCGCTGCACGGTCCATTCGTCCATCGGCTCAGCGCCGAGCTTGCGGTAAAAATCGATCGCCTGCCGGTTCCAGTCCAGCCCCGACCATTCGAATCGGCCGCAGTCGCGCGCCACGGCGATGCTCGCCAGATGCGCCAGCATGGCCTTGCCCAGGCCCAGGCCGCGCAGTTCACGGCGGATATAGAGATCTTCCAGATACAGGCCCGGCTTGGCGAGGAAGGTGGAGTAGTTGTGGAAGAACAATGCGAAGCCGGCCGGCTCGTTGCGGTATTCGCCGATCAGCACTTCGGCCGTGGGATGCTCGCCGAACAAGGTGCGGGCCAGTTGCGCTTCGTCGGCCTTCACTTCGTCGAGCAGTTGTTCGTATTCGGCCAGTTCGCGGATGAATCGCAGGATCAGGGAGACGTCTTCTGCGACCGCTTTGCGAATCGCAAAGCCGGCCACGGGGGTCGCGGTGATGTCGCTCATCGATGTGCTCTCGTCGTCAGTGGATTCGATCGCCCAGGGGGCTCATAGAGGGACATCGAGTCGGCCATGTGGTTCGCGGCTCTCGCCCAGTTCAGCGGATGCTGTAGCCGCGTGCGGCCAGGCAGGCCTGCACCGCGCGGCGAAAGCCGTCGCCCGTCGGCCCCATGGCGTCCCGCGCCTGCGCCTGGCAATCGTCGCGGTCGATCTGCTGTTGCGGCGGGCGTTGCCCCAGCGCAGGCACGGCAACGATGTCATCGAGCCGGCCGGAGCCACCGCCGGGTGGAGCGGACATGACGCGGTAGCCCTCGGCCACCGCCTTGTAGTAGACGCCGTCGGCCACGAAATACGTGGTGCCGTCGATGACCTGCGCTTCGAAGCGCTCCGGCAGGTACGGCACGATGGCCCCCTCTTCCGGCGCCACGACCACGCGCGGCGTGATCACCGGGGGATCGGGCGGATAGTAGCCGTACGGACCGTAGGGCCAGTCCCACCACGGCCCCCACGCCGGGCCCCAATACGGCGCCCCCCAGCCGCCACGGGGGTAATACGGCCCCGAACTCACTCCGACGGCGCCGTAGGTGTTGTGCGGCCCGTAGCCGCCGAACCCCATGCCAAAGCCGATGCTCACGCTCGAATCCGCGTGCGCCGCCGTACAGCTCGCAAGAGTGATCGACGCCAGGATCGTCCGGAACAGCCGTCGCATCGTGTACCCACCTTTTCCGCCAACAAACAAATGCCGCCACCCGATTCTACCGGGGGCGGCAATCAAGCAGCCTGCGCCGACGCACGCCGCCATGGCGTGGCGCGGCATGTCACGCGTGCTGTTCGGGCGGCGTGCCGTCGTGGAACAACGCGCGCAACTGGGTGCGCAATTCCGGGCTGTCGGTGTGCTTGTGTGTCTGTACGGCGTGCTGCACGGCGATCTCCATGAGTTCGTCGTCGCTGTCCGCCGCCAGCGCGACCGAGCAGTGCATATCGCTCGGGTAGTCACGGCAATCGATATACCTGCGGGACATCGGACCTCCTTTCCCCGCCGGGCGGGCTCGCACACAGGGCCGCGTTCGGCCTGCCGGCACAGCACCCACGGCCCGTAATGCTGTGCTGCTGCATTCCAGTGTAGTCACGCCATGCCACGGCGGCCGGCAATTGCAGGCGGGAGCGCCATGTACGCAATCTGGCGTATTCCTCGTGCGGCGGCGCACACCTAAATTGCGGCTGTCCGGTCAATTCGAAACACGCGCCTGACCTACCAAACCGGCACTACCGCACACACTTTCAAGGGAGCCTCTCATGCAAACACGTCGCAGCTTCATCAAGTTGTCAGCGCTGTCCGCCGCGCTGGCTGTCGCCGGCCTGACCCCGTTCGCCGCCCACGCCGCGGACACCATCAAGGTGGGCATCCTGCATTCGCTCTCCGGCACCATGGCGATCTCGGAGACGGTGCTCAAGGACGTGGCCCTCATGACGATCGATGAGATCAACGCCAAGGGCGGCGTGCTGGGCAAGAAGCTCGAGCCAGTGGTGGTCGACCCGGCTTCCAACTGGCCGCTGTTCGCCGAAAAGGCCAAGCAACTGATCTCGCAGGACAAGGTCGCCGTGACCTTCGGCTGCTGGACGTCGGTGTCGCGCAAGTCGGTGCTGCCGGTGTTCGAAGAACTCAACGGCCTGCTCTTCTACCCGGTGCAATACGAAGGAGAAGAACTCTCCAAGAACGTGTTCTACACGGGCGCTGCGCCCAACCAGCAAGCGATTCCCGCGGTGGAATACCTGATGAGCAAGGACGGCGGCGAAGCCAAGCGCTTTGTGCTGCTGGGCACCGACTACGTGTATCCGCGCACGACCAACAAGATCCTGCGCGCCTTCCTCAAGAGCAAGGGTGTGGCCGATGCCGACATCATGGAGGAGTACACGCCTTTCGGTCACAGCGACTATCAGACCATCATCGCCAAGATCAAGAAGTTCGCCTCCGAAGGCAAGAAGACGGCCGTGGTCTCGACCATCAACGGCGACTCCAACGTGCCTTTCTACAAGGAACTGGGCAACCAGGGCCTGAAGGCGACCGATGTGCCGGTGGTGGCGTTCTCGGTGGGTGAAGAAGAACTGCGCGGCGTGGATACCAAGCCACTGGTGGGCCACCTGGCCGCGTGGAACTACTTCATGAGCCTGAAGAACCCGGTCAACGACGAGTTCAAGAAGAAGTGGGCCGCCTATGCCAAGGCCAAGAAGCTGCCCTCCGCTTCCAAGCCGCTGACGAACGACCCGATGGAAGCCACCTACGTCGGCATGCACATGTGGGCGCAGGCCGTCGAAAAGGCCAAGAGCACCGACACTGACAAGGTCATCGCTGCCATGGCCGGCCAAACCTTCAAGGCACCGGACGGCTTCACCATCAAGATGGACGAGAAGAACCACCACCTGCACAAGCCGGTGTTCATCGGTGAAGTGAAGGCTGACGGCCAGTTCAACGTTGTCTGGAAGACCCCCGGCCCGGTTCGCGCGAACCCGTGGAGCCCGTATATCCCCGGCAACGACAAGAAGAAGGACGGCCCGGAAAAGATGTAAGCACGACGCACGAGGCACCCGGCCGGCAGATGCTGGCCGGGTATGTCTCCGCTTCATCGCAGAGCCCTTTCTTGCGTGCTGAGGGGTCGCACGCCGGTCAGCACGCAAGAAACGGCTTTCACCTTTTGCCCGGACGGTGCGCTCGAGCACCGCCCAACGCCACCACGAAGAACCGACGCCATGACTCTCCGCCATCGCGCGCAAGCCGTAATCCTCGCTCTCGGGTTGAGCCTGACGAGCTTCGCCAGCCTTGCTCGTCCGGCCCCCGACCTCGTGCTCAAACTCGCCACGGGCGACAACGATGAGAAGATCGCTGCGCTCAATGCGCTCGGCGCCTCCAGCGACGCAGACGTGCTGCCGTTGCTGCAGGCGATGGACGATGACGCGCTCAAGGTGGTCAATGAAAAGCGCGTGCTGATCATCGACGGCGAGACCGCCATCGACGCCGTCACTGGCGAAAAGCTCGCCGCCATCCCCGACAACGCGGAAGACGTCATGGTCAACAACCGGGTGCGCGGCGCCATCGGCGCTGCCGTCGCCGCGCTGCGCATTTCGTCGCCGGACACGGCCGTGCGGCTCGAAGCGGTCAAGACGCTGCAAGGCGGCGCCACCGAAGAAATGCTGCCCCTTCTCGACCGCGCGCTGGCTGCCGAGAAAGACGCCTCGGTTCGCAAGCTGATCGAACAGACGCGCGCCGGCATCCAGTTGCATGCCCAGGACGTGAAGACGCGCCTCGCGGCGGTCGAAACGCTGGGACAGACCTCAGACCCCGCCAACAAACAACTGCTGCTTGCCTTGCTCGCCAAGGACGGCAACACCTACGCCGAATCCGACGAGAACGTGCGCGCTGCGGCTCAACGCGCCATCAAGGCCATCGACGGCCGCCTGGCGCGCGGCGAATGGCTGGGCAGCCTTTTCACCGGCCTGTCGCTGGGCAGCATTCTGCTGCTCGCCGCGCTCGGGCTTGCCATCACCTACGGGCTGATGGGCGTGATCAACATGGCGCACGGCGAGCTGATCATGATCGGCGCATACGCCACTTTCGTCGTGCAGAACCTTGTGCGCAGCTATGCGCCGGGGTTGTTCGAATGGTATCCACTGCTGGCCGTGCCGGTCGCCTTCCTTGCCGCCGCGCTGGTCGGCGTCGCGATGGAACGGCTCGTCATCCGTCACCTGTACGGCCGCACGCTCGAAACGCTGCTGGCCACGTGGGGTATCAGCCTGCTGCTGATCCAACTCGTACGTACGATTTTCGGCGCACAGAACGTGCTGGTGGAAAACCCGGCATGGCTGTCGGGCGGCGTGCAGGTAATGAGCAATCTGATCCTGCCGTACAACCGTCTCGCCATTCTCGTGTTCGCCGCCAGCGTGGTGGTCGGTGTGTCGCTGATCCTCACCCGTACGCGGCTGGGGCTGTTCGTACGCGCCGTGACGCAGAACCGTTCGATGGCAAGTTGCGTGGGCGTGGCTACACCACGCGTCGACACCATGGCCTTCGGATTGGGCGCGGGCATCGCGGGGCTGGCCGGCTCGGCGCTGGCGCAGGTCGGCAACGTCGGTCCGGACCTGGGCCAGAGCTATATCGTCGATTCGTTCATGGTGGTGGTGCTCGGCGGTGTCGGGCAACTGGCCGGTACGGTGTACGCCGCATTCGGGCTGGGCATCGTCAACAAGTTCCTGGAAGGCTGGGCCGGCGCGGTGCTCGCCAAGATCGTGGTGCTGGTGATCATCATCGCCTTCATCCAGAAGCGACCGCAGGGTCTGTTCGCGGTGAAGGGACGGTTTGTCGATGCCTAAGTCACAAGGGGTTCTATCGGCCTCTCGCATTGCGCAGGTGCTTGCTGTGGACATCCCCTTCTGCGTCGCCGAGCAGCACAGGGCGAGAAGGTCGCGGCGAAGCCGTCGGCGAGGACTGTCTGAGCCCGAAGGGCGAGTTCCGCAGCCGCCTTCTCGACCGCGCAGCGCAGGGGATCGGCCGCAGGCCGACGACGCAGCGGGGCGACTTCTTTGCCTACTTTCTTGTTCGCACAAGAAAGTAGGTCGCCCGCCGGGGCGATTCCCGGCCAATGACGCCAGACCATGCCAAATGGCTGATAGACCGAAGCGGTATGCAGTCCGGGGCCTTTCTCTCACACAAGGCCAACCATTCAACACCATGCTGGTTGATTGCTGATCATGCTCGATAAAACCCTGACCGCCCGCCTCTTCGGTCCCCGTGCCTGGGGCCTGCTGCTGGCCTTCGCCATCGCCACGCTGGTACTGGTGCCGGTCCTCAACCTTGTCGTGCCGTCCGACAGCGCGCTGCATATGTCGACGTACTGGGTGTCGCTGATCGGCAAGATCATGTGCTATGCCATCGTCGCGCTCGCGATGGACCTGGTGTGGGGCTACACCGGAATCCTCAGCCTGGGTCACGGCATTTTCTTTGCACTCGGCGGTTATGGCATGGGCATGTACCTGATGCGCGCCATCGGCCGCGAAGGCAACTACCAGTCGGACCTGCCGGACTTCATGGTCTTTCTCGACTGGAAAGAACTGCCGTGGTACTGGCAAGGCACGGAGCACTTTCTGTGGGCGATGCTGCTAGTGCTGGTGGTACCCGCGCTGCTGGCATTCGTGTTCGGTTACTTCGCCTTCCGTTCGCGTATCAAGGGCGTGTACTTTTCGATCATCACGCAAGCCCTGACGTTTGCCGCGATGCTGCTGTTCTTTCGTAACGAAACCGGCTTCGGCGGTAACAACGGCTTCACTGATTTCAAACGCATCCTCGGCTTCCACATCGCTTCCGACGAAACGCGCGTAGTGCTGTTCGCGGTGACGGCGGCCTTCCTGATCGGCTTCCTGCTGCTCGGGCGTTACGTGGTCACGAGCAAGCTCGGCCGCGTGCTGGCGGCGATCCGCGATGCCGAATCACGCGTCATGTTCTCGGGCTACAACCCGTTGCCGTACAAGCTCTTCATCTGGACGTTGTCGGCAGTGATCTGTGCCATCGCCGGTGCGTTGTTCGTACCGCAGGTGGGCATCATCAACCCGTCCGAAATGTCGCCTGCCAATTCGATCGAGATCGCCATCTGGGTGGCGGTGGGCGGACGCGGCACGCTGATCGGCCCGCTGATCGGCGCCGGCCTCATCAACGGCGTGAAGAGCTGGTTCACGGTGGCTTTCCCCGAGTACTGGCTGTACTTCCTCGGACTCATCTTCATCCTCGTCACGCTGTATCTGCCGCGTGGCGTGGTCGGACTTCTGCAACGCAAGGAATCGCGCGCATGACTGCCGCCGCAAGCACTGCCACGCAACGCCTGTCCGGAGCGGAGGGGCTTTTCGATCGCGCCGTCGGGCTCGAACGCCCGATCGATTCGCGCGAACTGGATACCACCAAGGGCCCCATCCTCTATCTGGAAGACATTACGGTCAGCTTTGACGGCTTCCGCGCACTCAATGCGCTCACGCTGACCATTGATCGCGGCGAGCTGCGCTGCGTGATCGGCCCGAACGGTGCCGGCAAGACGACGATGATGGACGTCATCACCGGCAAGACACGCCCCGATTCAGGCACCGCGTTCTTCGGCCAGACCATCGACCTGTCGCGCCTGAACGAGGCGCAGATCGCGCACGCCGGTATCGGCCGTAAGTTCCAGAAACCGACCGTGTTCGAACAGCTCACGGTGTTTGAAAACCTCGAACTGGCGATGAAGACCGACAAGGGCGTGTGGGCCAGCCTGCGCGCCAGGCTCACGGGCGAACAGCGCGACAAGATCAACAAGACACTCGAACTGATCCGCCTCACGGACCAGGCCGCGCGCGCCTCGGGGCTGCTATCGCACGGCCAGAAGCAATGGCTGGAGATCGGCATGCTGCTGATGCAGGAACCGCAACTGCTGCTGCTCGACGAACCCGCCGCCGGCATGACGGATGAAGAAACCGAACGCAGCGGCGAGCTGTTCCTGTCGTTGGCGGGCGAATACACGCTGGTCGTGGTCGAGCATGACATGGAGTTCATCAAGCAGATCTCCAAACGCGTCACCGTGCTGCACGAAGGCAGCGTGCTGGCCGAAGGCACGCTGGAACAAGTACAGAACGATGAACGCGTGATCGAGGTGTACCTCGGGCGCTGATGCAGTAAGCCCGACAAGACAGGATGCAATCATGAAGAACGACAGCGCCAGCCTTCTCCTCAATCGCCAAAGGTCGTCCGGCCTGCTGGCGGTCGACGCCCTCAACCAGTACTACGGCGGCAGCCACACGCTGCGCGGTATCACGCTGTCGCTCGAACAAGGCAAGGTCACCACCCTGCTCGGCCGCAACGGCGTGGGCAAGACGACTTTCCTGAAGTGCCTGATGGGCCTGCTGCCGGTGGCCAGCGGCAAGGTCCTTCTCAGCGGGCAGGACATCACCAAGCTGCCTGCTTACAAGCGCGCCGCGCTCGGCATGGCCTACGTTCCGCAGGGGCGCGAGATATTCCCGCGCCTGACGGTGGAAGAGAACATCCAGATGGGGCTCGCCAACGGCAAGGCCTCGCGCGGTGTGCCGGAGTACGTCTTCGAGATGTTCCCCGTGCTGCGCGACATGTTGCGCCGTCGTGGCGGCGACCTGTCGGGCGGGCAGCAGCAACAATTGGCGATCGCACGGGCGCTGACCATGCGGCCCAAGTTGCTGATCCTCGATGAGCCCACCGAGGGCATCCAGCCGTCGATCATCAAGGACATCGAGCGAGCCATCCGCAAGCTGGCCGCCAGCGGCGAAATGGCGATCCTGCTGGTCGAGCAGTACTACGACTTCGCCCAATCGCTGGCCGACCACTATGCCGTGATGGCACGCGGAGAGATCATCAAGGCCGGCCCCGGCAGCGAGATGCAGGCCGAGAACGTGCGTTCCCTGGTCGCCATCTGACCCCTCCTCCCCGGGCCGAATCGGACGACATCCGGCCCTCGACGCAAGCTGTCACCAGCCCGGTCAATGCACCGGGCGCCTTTACTTGCACTTCCCTTTCAAGAACGCGGCGCGGGCGACGTGACAGCTTCGCGCTGCACGCGGACGGCCGCTTCCGGGCGCTCTTGCGCCACGCCGCCGTGCGCGTATCGCACGAAATCGGACGACCGAAATCGCGCGCACCGGAAAACAGCAATACCGATCAAGAAATAGATGAATGGGTCCCATACGATCCCGCGGGATTTGGTCGTTCCACGCCAAATCCAAAGGAACCCAGGAGACATACATGAAAAAAACATCTCAGTTGCTTACGGCCGGCTTGCTGGCCCTCATCCTGAGCGCGTGTGGCGGCGGAGGCGGTTCCGACGGCACCAGCAATCCGTCTGCATCCAGCTCGTCCAGCTCTTCGTCCAGTTCGTCGGTGTCGAGTAGTTCAAGTTCAAGTTCAAGCTCAAGCTCGAGTTCGTCGGCTGCCGCGGCCGTCACCATCCACATGCTGGGTGATTCGACGATGACCACCTACACCGAAGACCGCCGCCCGCAGATGGGCTGGGGCGAGAAGGTGCCGATGTTCTTCAACAGCAATGTGGAGGTGAAGAACTGGGCACTGGGCGGACGTAGTTCGCGCAGCTTCTATTACGAATCGACCCGCTGGCCGGCCATCAAGCCGCAGATCAAGGCGGGCGACTACGTCATCATCCAGTTCGCGCACAACGACCAGAAGTACGGTGACGATTACGCCACTTACGGCACCTACGCCTTCTGCAGCGACGGCTCAACCGATGGCGAAGCCTGCACGGGCAGCGCCGACAGCGTGGACAACACGGTCGACAAGGCTGAGCACTCGTTCTACCAGTTCATCAAGAAGTATGTCGTCGAAACCCAGGCGGCCGGTGGCAAGCCGATCCTGGTAACGCCGATCGTGCGCAAGTACTTCAGCGGTACCACCATCACCGCCGAAGGCCAGCACAACGTCGGCATCAAGGGCACCGAAAAGTACGCGCGTGGCGACTACGTGGCGGCCATGAAGGCCGTGGCGACCAAGTACAACGTGCCGCTGCTCGACATCACTGCCGACACCAAGACCATCGTTGAAAGCTACGGCGACACCGCTGCAGCCTCGCAACTCTACATCTCAGCCGACAGCACGCACCCGCAAGTGCTCTTCGCCACGCTGATTGCCAAGCGCGCCATCGAAGACATGAAGGCGCTCAGCTCGCTGGCCGCGCTCAAGCCGTACATGGTCGATGTGACCTCGCTGGTCACCAGTCCCGATACGCTGTCCTGGAGCACGCGCTACGTCAGTGTGCCGTCGACCAAGACAGTGACGGTTTCGGCCTTCGACCTGGTGCCGACTGCCGGCACGGTGACGGTGACTTCGCCATCGTCGGCGTTTGAACTGTCCACCGACCAGACCACCTGGAGCAGCTCACTGGCGCTCGACTACACCAATGGTGCCTTCACCAAGACGGTGTACGTGCGCTTCACCCCGGCAGCCGTTCAGGAATACAACGCGGCGATTTCGTTCACGCTGGGCGCCACGGCAATCGGCAAAGTGACGGTCACCGGCACCGGTGTAGCGGCAGGTTCGGGTATCGATTCGTATGCCAAGTGGTTCACGGCCGGTTCCGACCTGAAGGCAGTCACCGATGGTCTGGTGAGCGCCGCCGACGCTGCCGCGACCGGCATCGACATCGGTTCGTCGAAGGTCATCGCCGTCAACGGCCAGGACACGACGGTGGCGCGGTACACAGTCAGCACCTGGACCACGCGAGACAACGGCAAGTACATCGAATTTGCCGTCACGCCGACCGGCAAATTCAGCGTCGACGCCATCTCTGCCTACCTGACCAGCAGCGGCGGTTCGACCGTGCAGGCCGACATGGAATGGTCGATCGACGGCGCGACCTGGACCAAGCTGAATGCGGACGCTGCACTGTCCTTCAGCAAGGACACCATGAGCAAGGTCGAATACGGCGTCACGATCGTCGTGCCCGCCGCCAGCACGCTGCGCCTGCGTATCTATCCGTGGAATACGGCCGGCTCCACCGGCAAGTACCTCGGCCTGTACGAGGTAAAGATGTCCGGCAAGGTGAGCGCCAACTGACGCGCCGCTCACGTCGGAATGAGAAGGCCGGGCAACGCCCGGCCTTTCCTTTTGGGCCCTCACGCGCGACAAGCGAAAAAAAACCCGGCAAGCGCCGGGTCTCTGTGCGCGCGGCGACGATCCGTCAGTCGTCCATGTTGGCCAGCCGGCCGTCGCGCAGCACCAGCACGCGTTGCGCACGCTTGGCAAGGTCAGGGTCGTGCGTGACCACCACCAGCGCCGTGCCGAGACGGGCGTTGAGTTCGAGCATGAGATCGAACACCGTCGCGGCGGTCAGGCGGTCGAGGTTGCCGGTAGGCTCGTCGGCCAGGATGCACGCAGGTTCGGTGACCAGCGCGCGTGCGATGGCGGCCCGCTGGCGTTCGCCACCCGACAGTTCGCCCGGCGTGTGATCCAGACGATGTCCCAGTCCGACGGCGGTGAGCATCCTTGCCGCGCGTTCGTGCGCTTCTGCCTGTGGCAAGCGGCGAATCGTCAGCGGCATGGCGACGTTTTCGACTGCGGTAAATTCCGGCAGTAGATGGTGGAACTGGTAGACGAAACCGAGCGAACGGTTGCGCATGTGGCCGCGTTCGGCATCCGACACCGACGTCAGCTCGCGCCCCATCAACGACACCTTGCCGCCGCTGGGCGTGTCGAGGCCGCCGAGCAGATGCAGCAGCGTGCTCTTGCCCGAACCGGAGGCGCCGATGATGGCCAGCGTTTCGCCTTTCTCGACGGTCAGATCGATGGACTCCAGCACGCGCACGCCACCGGTGCCGTTGCCATAGACCTTTGCCAGTCCCTGGCAGGACAGGATGATGTCACTCATAGCGCAGCGCCTCCGCCGGATTGATGCGCGAGGCGCGCCAGCTCGGATACAGCGTGGCGACCAGTGTCAGTACGAAGGCCAGCCCCACGATGGTGGTGACGTCCGACCAGATCAGTTTGGAGGGCAGCTCCGAGATGTAATACACGTCCTTGGCGAGGAACTGCACGTGGAAGGTACGCTCGATGAAGGGCACCACCACGTCGATGTTGAGCGCCAGCGCAACCCCGCCGATCACCCCGACGCCCAGCCCGATGAGCCCCATGATCGCGCCCTGCACCACGAAGATCGACATGATCGAGCGCGGGCTCGCGCCCAGCGTGCGCAGGATCGCGATGTCGGCACGTTTGTCCTGCACCGCCATGACCAGCGCCGACACGATGTTGAAAGCGGCCACCGCGACGATGAGCGAGAGGATGATGAACATCACGTTCTTCTCGATCTGCACGGCACGGAAGAAGTTGGCGTGGCTCTGTGTCCAGTCGGTGGCATACAGGTTGGGCGGCAGCTCACGCGCAACCTGGCGGGCGATCACCGGTGCGTTGAACAGATCCTTGAGCTTGAGTCGGATGCCGGAGACGCCATCGCCAAGCTGGTAGAGACGCTGGGCGTCCTGAATGTTGATGAGTGCCAGGCCCGAGTCGTACTCGAACATGCCGGCCTCGAACACCCCCACCACCGTGAATTGCTTGAGTCGCGGCAGCACGGCGGCCGGCGTCACCAGGCCTTGCGGCGCGATCAGCGTGACCTTGTCGCCATACTGCACGCCGAGCGCGCGGGCCAGTTCAATGCCGAGCACCACGCCGAATTCGCCCGGCTTGAGGTCTTCGAGCTTGCCGACCTTCATCACTTGCCCGAGGTCGGACACCGTCTGTTCGAGCTTGGGATCGATGCCGCGCACCAGCGCGCCACGTACCTGCGCGTCCAGCGAGAACATGCCCTGCTCTTGCACGAATGGGGCTGCGCCGAGCACGTCCGGGCTCTGGCGGGCAAGCTCGGTGTAGCGCTGCCAATCGCCCATTTCACCCTGGTAGGCCGATATCTGAACGTGTGACGCCACGCCCAGGATACGAGCGCGCAACTCTTCCTGGAAACCGTTCATGACCGACAGCACGACGATCAGCGCGGCCACGCCCAGCGCGATGCCCGCCATCGAGACGAAGGAAATGAAGGAGACGAAACCGCCGCCGCCACTTTTGGCGCGACGCTTGGCGCGGACGTACCGCAGGCCGACGAGTAGCTCGAAATTCATATCGGGCTGCATGCTACACTGCCCCCGCTTTCCGCACCATGGCGGCCCCGCCCTGCTTTGTCCAATGAGTACTCCCGTATGTGTCGTCCCGGCCCTTGTCTGGCCCAGCGTCGGGCTGGCCGACGAACTGGCCCGCGCGCGCCTGCCGGGACTGGCGGCGCTGCTGTCGCAGGCAACATTGCGTGAGGCGCCGGCGCAAGCCTTGGAGTCATGGCTGGCCGAACAGTTCGGCATCGCGCAAGACGCTCCGCTGGCGCTGATGCGGCTGGCGGGGGAGTCTCACTTCGTCGGCGAAGCACCCGGACTCGATACCGGCGCCGCGTGGCTGTGTGCTGACCCCGTCGCGCTGACCTTTGCGCGCGAGAACCTCTTGCTGACCGATCCGGCGAGTCTCGACATCACCGATGAAGAGACCTCTGCGCTCATCGACGCCCTCAATCACGACTTTGCCGACGTCGGCCGCTTCTACGCCGCCACGCCGACGCGCTGGTACGTGCGTCTGGCCGAAAACCGGGGGCGCGCCGATGACGTCGTGCTGCCGCCGCTGGACGATGTCGTCGGACGGCCCGTGGCGCTGTTCCAGCCAGAAGGCCCGGACGCCCCTCGTTGGGCGCGGCTCGCCAATGAATTGCAGGTCTTCTGCTACAACCATCCGGTCAATGCCACGCGGGAATCCGCCGGCAAGCCGCCGCTCAATGCGCTCTGGCTGTGGGGCAACGGCCGCCTGCCGCAGGCGCCGCTGCGTGCGCCGGCTGCCGCGCTTGGCGGCAGTCATCCGATGCTGCGCGGCCTGGCGCGCCTGGCCGGGCTGGACATCGCCGAGCACGGCGCCGCATGGCAACTCCACGACGATCTCCAGGCGCCCGCCCTGCAGCGCGACCCCCATGCCTGGCTGACGGCGTTGCAGGATGTGGACGCTCGCGTCTTCGCACCGCTCGCACAGGCGCTGTCGTCGGGTCAGTGGGAAGGAGCAACGCTCGTATCGCCTTGCGATCACGCGGTTGTCATCGCGGATATCCGTCCGCGCCCGCGCTGGCAATTCTGGCGGCGCGACCTGGCGCCGGCGGAACTCGCGCAGCGCCTGATGCGCCCTGAACGGCGAGTACAGGCATGACGATCATCATCCGGCGCAACGTCCCGCAGCGGATGGCCCAGATTCTCGTCGATGGTGGCCAGCATCCCCTGCTCGCCCGGCTCTATGCCGCACGCGGCGTGGCAAGCGCCATGGAACTGGGCGGCGATCTGGCGGGCCTGCTCGCGCCGACCGGCCTGCGCGGCATCGATGAAGCCGCGCGAATCCTGGCAGACGCCATCGAATCCGGCGCTCGCATGCTGATCGTCGCCGACTACGACTGCGACGGCGCGACGGCCTGCGCCGTCGGCATCCGCGCGCTGCGCGCCATGGGCGGCGAGGTCGACTATCTGGTGCCGAATCGCTTCGAGTACGGCTACGGCCTCACGCCGGCCATCGTCGAGCTCGCGGCGAGCAAGCGCCCCGATGTGCTGATCACCGTCGACAACGGCATCGCCAGCGTCGACGGAGTCGCGGCCGCGCGTGCCGCCGGCATGCGGACGGTCATCACTGATCACCATCTACCGGGCGATTCGCTCCCGGATGCCGACGTCATCGTCAATCCGAATCATCCTGCCTGCAATTTCGCCAGCAAGCATCTGGCGGGCGTCGGCGTGATGTTCTACGTCGCCAGCGCGGTGCGCACCGAACTGCGCTCACGCGGCTGGTTTGCCGCCACCGGCCGGTCCGAGCCAAAGCTCGGCGAGTTGCTGGACCTCGTCGCGCTGGGTACGGTCGCCGACGTGGTACGACTGGACGCCAACAACCGTCTGCTGGTTGCCCAAGGCATCGCGCGCATGCGCGCCGGACGTATGCAGCCGGGCGTGCGCGCGCTGTTCGTCGCGGCCGGGCGCGATCCCGTCCGCGCCAGCACCTTCGACATGGGCTTCGCACTGGGGCCGCGGCTGAACGCCGCCGGGCGGCTGTCGGACATGTCGCTGGGCATCGAATGTCTGGTCACGGATGACCTGGCCCGCGCGATGAACCTGGCGCAGGAGCTCGACCGCCTCAACCGCGAGCGACGCAACATCGAAGAGGAGATGCGTGACACCGCGCTTGCCACATTGGAGTTCACCGACATCGCAGAGCGCGCCGCCATCGCCTTGTTCGAGCCGGACTGGCACCAGGGCGTGATCGGCATCGTCGCGGGCCGCGTCAAGGAACGCGCCCACCGCCCCACCATCGCCTTTGCGCGTGCAGGCGAGGACGGCACCATCAAGGGGTCGGGGCGTTCGATCCCGGCGCTGCACATGCGCGATGCGCTGGACCTCATCAGCAAGCGGCATCCGCAGCTCATCCTCAAGTTCGGCGGTCATGCCATGGCAGCCGGCCTGACGATCCGCGAGGGCGATTTCTCTTTCTTTGCCGACACCTTTGCCGGCACCGTGGGCGAACTGTTGAGCGAATCCGACCTCATGCGGCGCATCGAGACCGACGGCCCGCTCGAGTCCGGCTACATGTCGCTCGAAGTCGCGCGCCTGCTCGATCGCGCCATCTGGGGACAGGGTTTTGCTCCGCCGTTGTTCGACGACGTGTTCGACGTCGAAAACCAGCGCCTGCTGAAGGAACGCCACCTCAAGCTGAGGCTCAGGAAGGGCAATGCCAGTTTCGATGCCGTGCGCTTCCATTGCGCCGAGGTGGCGCCGGATCGCATCCGGGCGGCATATCGACTGGCAGTCAACGAGTACAACGGCGTGTCGTCGGTGCAGTTGATGCTGGAGCACTTCGAGCCGGCCTAGATTTTCTGTAGGACGCGCTTGAGAATTTTCTTAAACCGCACCAAGGACTTACACCAACCGCAGCAAACATATGCATCTTCGATGTAGTGCTTGATTCACGCCAAGCAGCACGTCGTATGCCTTCACTAAGGTTCCTGCACCCCCATCGGCAAGGAACCATCATGCAGAACCCATCCACCTCTTTGCTGCGCGCCTGCTGCGCCGTGGTTGCCCTGTGCCTGGCTGCCGCGGCCGGTGCCCAGCAACGGCCAGTCAAACGACAGGACCCCGGCTTCGTCGCCGTCGTGCAAGAGAGCATTCCCGACTTCGACATCCTCGTGAACGACAAAGGCTGGGAGCCCTTCCTGCAAAGCAAGTACGGCCAGAACACCAATTCCGATCTGCTCAATTACGCGCACAACACGGCGAGCCTCGGCGGCATCCGCGACGTGTTCGACCGCTTCCGCGCACAACGCGAACGCCAGCGGGGCGCGGCGGACGACGGTCCATGGAAGATTTATGCCGCCAATGAAGACAACACGGCGCGCTTTTTCTACAACCAGACGGCATTGGTAAAACAACCGCCGTACGTCGTCGTGTGGATACGCGCCGATACGATCGGGCCAGCGACGGTCGACAAAGCTTTCACCCAACGCCTGATCGACTGCAACAAGATGAACTTCACGCTCCTCCGCTACGAAAATACGCACAACGAAGAACTCGCAAGCAAGGGAGAGATTGCGGAGGCGGCACAGACCATCTCTGCGATTACGCCCGGTTCGGCAATGGAAACCGTCACGCGAAAACTGTGCGCGCCCAAGTGAACGACGCTGTCGCGCACGACAAAGAGCCACGAAACCGTGGCTCTTTCTTTTTGCAGGCAAACGAGATGACTCGTATGCACCTCATATGTGCCAAAACCATGTGCTATCGATGATTGTTACCGGAAACAAAATAGAACTTGGTCAACACAACGAATTTGCGTTACTAAACAGGGAACCAAACCTCGCACCCAATACCAAAAGAAGGTTTGCTCAAATCGGTTTACGAAATATCGTCAAGCTACTGAAAATAGTCCGTCGCATAAGATCTATATTTCTTACCTTTACCTTTAAGACGCACATACTCTCCCAAGACCATGGAATGGCTACTTGATCCGAACGCCCTGGTTGCTCTGGCAACCCTCACTGCCCTGGAAATCGTCCTCGGCATCGACAACATCATCTTCATCTCCATCCTCGTCGGCCGCCTGCCGGCAACACAGCGCAACTCGGCACGCCGCCTCGGGCTGCTGCTCGCCATGGGTTCGCGGATCGCACTTCTCGTTTCGCTCGCCTGGATCATGCGCCTGACGGCGCCGCTGTTCGAAATACTCGGCAACGAAATCTCGGGCCGCGACATCATCCTGATCGTCGGTGGCCTGTTCCTGCTGTGGAAGAGCGTCCACGAGATCCACCATTCCCTCACCTACCCGGTGCAGGAAGAACACCACGAAGAAAGCAAGAAGCAAGTCAGCTACATGGGCGTGCTGGCCCAGATCGCGGTGATCGACATCGTCTTCTCGCTCGACTCGGTCATCACGGCCGTGGGCCTGGTTGACCAGATCCCGGTCATGATCTGCGCGATCCTGCTGTCAGTGGCGATGATGATGGTCGCGGCCAAGCCGATCGGTGAATTCGTGGACGCCAACCCGACCATTAAGATGCTGGCGCTGTCGTTCCTCGTGATGGTTGGTGTGACGCTGATCGCCGAAGGCTTCGAGACCCACGTGCCGAAGGGCTACATCTACTTCGCCATGGCCTTCTCGGTGGCCGTCGAAATGATCAACATCCGCCTGCGCAAGCGCATGTCGGTCAAGCTCAACAAGGACGGGCCGGACTTCGACTGAGTCGCGATCGAGCACAAAAAAGCCGGGCAATGCCCGGCTTTTTGTTGGGTGCCGCGGCAACTAGGCTGGCACGACCTTGATGATGGCTAGCGAGAGATTGTCCCCCTGCCCCTGCGCGCGTTCGCGGGCAGCATTGATGAGCACCCGCGCGGCGCTACGGGCGTCCAGGTCATTGAGCGTGCGGCCCAGTTCGTCGTTGTCGAAATACGCCCACAGCCCGTCCGAACACAGTAGAAAGACATCCCCCGCTTCCAGCGCGGGCGTGCCGCCGAACTCGACGCGCGGCTCGCGCTCCGCCCCCAGGCAGGACAGCAACAGGTTGCGCTGCGGGTGCACCAGCGACTGCTCTTCGGTAATGCGGCCGGCACGGATCAATTCGCCCACCAGGGAATGGTCCTGAGAACGATTGATCAGGCGGCCATGGCGGAAATGATAGAAGCGCGAATCCCCGCAATGCGCCCAGTCGGCGTGCCCCGGACGAAGCACGAAAACAACGGCCGTGCTGTGCGGGTCCTGCTCGCTGGTGAAGCGCGTGAGCTTGATGACGACATGCGCCTCGTCGATCACGCCATGCAGGAATTCGTGTGGCGCCTCCGAGCCGGGGATGTAGGCGGAGAAATTCTGGCGCGCCTTGAGCAGGACCTGTTCGGCCGCGATGGCGCCGCCACTGTGCCCCCCCATACCGTCGGCCAGTACCGCCAGCAGACAGCCAGGCTTGTTCGGGTGCGGAAAGATGCTGACCCGGTCCTGCTGCTCGTTGCGGTCACCCTGGTGCATGGCGGCACAGGTCTCAATGCTGATTGGCATGGGATGTCGGTCGCTGCGGGAACTTGTCGAATTTCGGATTTTTAACGCTTCGCAATCCCCCCACAACAGGATTCGGACCGGCGGCAGCGTGGCGTGCGGGCCAACCGACAACGGCGCGCGTCGTGGCGTGCGCCTGTCGTATAGTTGGCGCATCTCTGTCGTGGCCGGAATTGGCCGACGCGGGCACAGTGAGTCCAACCCGACTCACGCTGACGCCCCATCATGGATATGAAGATCGACACCACGCTCTTGCGCCAACTGCGCGAAATACGCGGCTGGTCGCAGGAACATCTTGCCGAGGCTGCAGGACTCAGCCTGCGCACGGTCCAGCGGATCGAGGCGAGCGGCGCCTGCTCGCCCGAATCGAAGCTGGCGCTGGCCGCCGCACTGGGCATCGACGCCGCCCGGCTCACGGCGCCCGAAACCGGGGCACCCGCACCTGAATCAACGATCGCGCCGATGTCCGTCGCAGACCCCGTCCGCAGACATCGCCGTTTCCGCCAAGGCTGGGTTCCTCTGTGCGTAGGGGTGTTCCTGCTTGCGCTCGATTTCTCGCAGCACGGGCACATTACCTGGTCGCGCTGGCCGCTCGCCGGCATGGCGCTGGCGTGGTTGCTGCGCTGGGCGCGACGGCGCGATCTCGTCGCCTGAAATCGTCACGCCGGACGCAGACGGTCGGCCACCCACTCCACCCAGTGGCGGACCGGCACATTGGCGTTGCCTGCCAGATGGCTGATGCAGCCGATGTTGGCACTGGCGATACCGGCCGCACCGTGCCGTTGCAGTTCCAGCAGCTTGGCATCGCGCAGTTTGGTCGCGATTGCCGGTTGCAGGATCGAATAAGCGCCGGCCGATCCGCAGCACAGATGCGCATCCGCTACCGTCGTCAGCGCATAGCCCGCCGCGGCCAGGATGCGCTCGACGGTGCCCACCACCTTCTGTCCATGCTGCAGGGTGCAGGGCGAATGAAACGCCAGCGTCCCGGCGGGCTCCGCTCGCCATATCTGTGGCGCGCGGTCCAGTTCGGCTGCCACGATTTCCGCCAGATCGCGGGTCTTGAGCGTCACGGTCGCCGCGCGCGACGCGTAGTCGGGGTCGTTTTCAAACAGGTGCGCGTAGTCGCGCACGAACGCACCGCAGCCGGACGCGGTCATCGCGATGCCTTCTGCTTCGCCGCGCTCGATCGGCCCGATCCACCGGTCGATCAGGCGGCGCGCGTCATCCAGCCCACCGTGCTGATCATCGAGATGAAAGCGCATGGCCCCGCAACACCCCGCACCGGGCACTTCGACCAACGAGATACCGAGCGCATCGAGGACACGGCTGGCGGCAGTATTGATCGACGGCGCCATCGACGGTTGCACGCACCCGGCCAGCGCCAGCACGCGGCGGGCGTGGCGCGGCGCCACCATTGCCGAATGTGCTGAATGCGCCGGCACCTTGGCCGCCAGCGGACGCGGCAACACGGGTCTCGCCAACTTGCCCAGGGCCATCGCCGAGCCGAACAATCCCTTGTTCGGCAAACCGGCGCGCAAGGCCCAACGGGCGGCGCGTTCCTGCGCGGGACGTTCGGGACCGCGCTCGGCCAGTACCGCGCGACCGATGTCGACAAGATGTCCGTATTCCACTCCCGAGGGGCACGCCGTTTCGCAGGCGCGGCAGGTCAGGCAGCGATCGAGGTGGGTTCGCGTGGTTGCCGTGACCGGCTGGCCTTCGAGCATCTGCTTGATGAGATAGATGCGCCCGCGCGGACTGTCGCGCTCGTCGCCCAGCAATTGGTATGTGGGGCAGGTCGCAAGGCAGAAGCCGCAATGCACGCAGCGCCGCAGGATGGCTTCTGCCTCATGCCCGGCGGGCGTATCGCGGATGAAATCGGCAAGCTCGGTCTGCATGGCTCACAGCTCCGCGTAGATGCGCCCCGGATTGAAAATGCCCGCCGGATCGAATGCCTGCTTGATCCGGCGCTGCACGGCCAGCATGGCGCTGGTCAGCGGATGGAATACCGAATAGCCGCGCGGCGCGCCACGAAACGCCGTCGCATGCCCGCCCGCCGCCTGCGCGACCGCACGCACCTGATCCGGCGACAACGACGTCCCCCACCATCGCTGCGCGCCCAGCCACTCCAGCGCCATGTCGGTCCCCTGCGGCAAATCCGCCGTGGACCGCACGCTCAGGCGCCACAACGGCGCCGCGTCGGTGGCAAAGCGATGCTTCTGTTCGCGCACCTGCTGCCACAGCGAAGCGGCAGCATCCGCCGCCAGCGCATCGCCACCGATTTCCCGTCGGGCCGCTGCCACGGCCGTCGCCGCGCCGCTGAGCCGCACATGCAGCACACCCCGATGCCAGAACGTGGCCGAAATGGGCAACGGTCGCCCGGCGAGCCGGTTCATCCAATGCACGACCGACGCGGCCGGCACATCGAGGACAAGGGTTTCGGTCGCCGGCGCGGCCGGGAGCGTCTTGATGGAAAGCTCGAGCATCACGCCCAGCGTACCCCATGCCCCCGTCATCAGGCGCGATACATCGAAGCCGGCAACGTTCTTCATGACCGTGCCGCCGAAACGCAGCACCCGCGCCTGCCCGTCGATGATCTTTACGCCGAGCACGAAATCGCGCACTGCCCCCGACGTCGCGCGCGCCGGCCCCGATAGGCCGCTCGCCACGCAGCCGCCAAGCGTCGCCGGACCAAAGTGCGGCGGCTCGAAAGCCAGCATCTGTCCGTGCTCGGCAAGGGCCGCTTCGATCTCGGCCAGCGGCGTGCCGGCACGCGCGGTGATGACGAGTTCAGAGGGCTCGTAGGCCACGATGCCGCGATGCTTGCTCGTGTCGAGCATATCGCCCGCCAGAGACTGAGCGAGAAAGTCCTTGCTGCCGCCACCCCGTATGCGCAGTGGAGTGCGGCCATCGCACGCCACCCGCACTTGTTCGACCAACGCATCTTCGATGTCGCCTGTCATGGTCAGAACCTCGGCAGGTCAGGATGCGGCAATTGTCCGCCGTGCACGTGCATGCGGCCGAACTCGGCGCAGCGGTGCAGGCTGGGAATGGCCTTGGCAGGATTGAGCAGTCCGTAGGCGTCGAACGCCGCCTTGAGACCAAAGAACAACGTGCGCTCGCCAACGCTGAACTGTTCGCACATCACGCCGATCTTCTCGATGCCGACGCCATGTTCACCAGAGATCGTCCCGCCCAGCGCGACGGTACGTTCGAGGATGGCAATGCCGAATGCGTCGGCACGCGCGAGCTGGTCGGCATCGTTGGCGTCGAAGAGAATGAGCGGATGGAGATTGCCGTCACCCGCATGGAATACGTTGAGGCACCGCAGTCCGTATGTGTGCTCCATGGCGGCGATGTCCTGCAGCATGCGGCCGAGCCGCTTGCGCGGAATCGTGCCGTCCATGCAGTAGTAATCAGGCGAGAGCCGCCCGGCAGCGGGGAACGCGGCCTTGCGTCCGGCCCAGAAGCGCAGCCGCTCGGACTCATCGCGCGACACCTGGCAGCGCGTCGCGCCGTGCGCGCGCAGGACGGCTTCGATGCGCCCGATCTCTTCGGCCACCGATTCGGGCGTGCCGTCGGCCTCCACCAGCAGGATCGCCGCCGCGTCGAGCGGGTAGCCCGCGTGGACAAAGTCTTCGACGGCGGCGGTCGCGGGTTGATCCATCAACTCCAGCCCGGCGGGAATCAACCCCGCCGCAATGATGGCTGCCACCGCCTCGCCCGCCTGCTCGACACTGTCGAAGCTGGCCATGACACAGCGCGCCAATTGCGGAATTGGCAGCAACCGGACAGTGATCTCCGTGATGACAGCGAGCAGACCTTCGGAGCCCGTCAGCAGCGCCAGCAGATCGTAGCCGGGAGCGTCGAGCGCCTCCGATCCGATGTCGAGAATCTCGCCATCGATGGTCAGCGCGCGCAGCCGCAGCACGTTGTGCACGGTCAGTCCGTACTTGAGGCAATGCACGCCACCGGCGTTCTCGGCCACGTTGCCGCCGATCGAACAGGCGACCTGCGAACTCGGATCGGGTGCGTAGTACAGGCCGAAGGGCGCTGCGGCCTCCGAGATTGCCTTGTTGCGCACGCCGGGCTGCACGGTCGCCGTGCGCGCCAGGGCATCGATATGCACGATGCGTTTGAGACGCGCCATCGACAAGAGCACCCCTTGCGCATGAGGCATCGCCCCGCCGGAAAGCCCCGTCCCGGCGCCACGCGCGACGATGGGCGCACCATGCGCCAGACAGATGCGCAGCACCGCCTGTACCTGCGCCTCGGTTTCGGGCAAGACGGCGACCAGTGGAGTCGTCCGGAAGGCGGTAAGGCCGTCGCACTCGAAGGTGCGCAGCCCTTCCCGATCATGTACGACGGAGTCCGGTGGCAAGGCCGCCAGCAGATCGGCGATCAGCGCCTCGGCGCGGACCTCGTTGAACTGGCCGTCATGCTCGGCGAACCACGGTAATGCGTTCGGCATGTCGGGCCTCAGAGCGCGGCAACCATGAGCCGCAGCACAACGAGCATCGACGCTGCCCACACCATGGAGCGCAGCGTCGCCAGGTCGAAGAGATAGCACGCGGCGTAGACCGCCCGGATCGCCACGTACAGCATCGCCCACAGATCGATGGTTGCCTGCGGTACGCGGGCGTAGCTCGCCATCAGTACCGCGCCGATGAACATCGGCAGCGTCTCCAGGGCGTTACGCTGTGCCCAGTCCAGCCGTTGCGGCCAGCCGGCGAGCTGTTCGGCCGACTGGCGCGGTCGATGGTTGTCGAAAGTCATGCCCGCGCCGATGGCCCCCGCGCGCGCGGACGCCGACAGCACGAAAGGCATGACGGATGCAATCAGAACACACAGAAAGGCGATATTCATGACACCCTGCCGCGCGTGACGAACACAGCGCGCAGCATAACGTCAGAATAATCAGACGTGCAGAGGGGAAACCTCAACGGGCATATCGGCCCGCCACAACATGCCGATGGTGCGAGAGACGACGGCGTTGTCGCCGCTGGCCCAGAAGCGGGCGGCGCCTGTCGTGGCATCGGACAAAAGACTGCCGAGCCGCCTGCGAAGTTGCTGCGCCACCGCGGCGCCCGTATCGATGACGCGCACGTCCGGGCCGACGATGTCTTCGACCAGCCGGCGCAAGAAAACATAGTGCGTGCAGCCCAGCACCACCACGTCCGCCCCGGCCGACAGCAGGGGTTCGAGGTGATGGGCCAGCAGATCGCGGGTGGCGGGCGAGTCCAGCTCGCCGCGCTCCACGCATTCCACCAGCCCGACGCCCGGCCGGGTGACGACTTTCACGCCACGGCCGAAGTGATCGAGCAAAGCAGCAAACTGCGCACTATGCAGGGTTCCGACGGTCGCCAGCACGCCGACCACGCCACTGCGCGTCGCCGCGGCGGCGGGTTTGACAGCGGGCTCCATACCGATGATCGGCAGGTCCGGCCATTGCGCACGCAGCTCGGTGGCGGCGGCGGCGGTCGCTGTGTTGCAGGCGATCACCAGCGCCTTGGCCCCCTGCTCCAGCAGATGGCCGGCAATGGCGCGCGAACGGGCGATGATGAAATCGGCGGATTTTTCGCCGTAGGGGGCGTGGCCGGAATCGGCCACGTACAACAAATCCTCACCCGGCAGCAGCGAACGGATTTCGCGCAACACCGACACGCCGCCCACACCCGAATCGAATACTCCGACGGGGCGTGGATCGCTCATGGCAGTGTTGCTCGCTTCCTCGTGAGGGGTTTGATCAGATCTTGCGGGCCAGCTCGGCGGCGGTGCCGATGTAGCTTGCGGGCGTCATGGCCAGCAGGCGCGTCTTTTCTGCTTCGGGAATCGCCAGCGTGCCGATGAAAGTCTGCAGTGCTTCGCGGGTGATGCCCTGGCCGCGTGTCAGCGCCTTGAGTTGTTCGTACGGGTTTTCGACGCCGTAGCGGCGCATGACGGTCTGGATCGGCTCGGCCAGCACTTCCCACGTGGCGTCCAGGTCGGCTGCCAGACGTGCCGGCTCGGCTTCGAGCTTGTTCAGGCCGCGCAGGCAGGATTCCAGCGCCAGCAGCGAGTGTCCGAAGGCCACGCCCATGTTGCGCAGCACGGTCGAATCGGTCAGGTCGCGCTGCATGCGCGAGACCGGCAGCTTGTCCGAGAAGTGGCGCAGCAGAGCGTTGGCCACGCCGACATTGCCTTCGGCGTTTTCGAAATCGATCGGATTGACCTTGTGCGGCATGGTGGAGCTGCCTACCTCGCCGGCCTTGAGCTTCTGCTTGAAGTAGCCGAACGAGATGTACATCCAGATGTCGCGACAGGCGTCCAGCACGATGGTGTTGGCGCGGGCGACGGCGTCGAACAGCTCGGCCATCGCGTCATGCGGCTCGATCTGGATGGTGTACGGGTTGAACGCCAGGCCCAGCGATTCGATGAAGCGCTGGTTGAACGCCGCCCAGTCCAGCTCGGGGTACGCCGACAGGTGCGCGTTGTAGTTGCCCACGGCGCCGTTGAATTTGGCGGTCAGTTCCACATCGGCGATATGGCGGCGCGCACGGCGCAGGCGATACGCGATGTTGGCCATCTCCTTGCCCAGCGTGGTCGGGCTGGCCGGCTGGCCGTGGGTGCGCGACAGCATCGGCAGGTCGGCCAGTTGATGAGCCAGTTCGACAAAGCGCGCCAGCACCTTGTCGAGCGCCGGCAGCAGCACGCCGTCGCGAGCGTCGCGCAACATCAGCGCGTGCGAGACGTTGTTGATGTCTTCCGACGTACAGGCAAAGTGGATGAACTCCGACGCTTTGGAGACTTCGATATTGGCGGCGAAGCGGCGCTTGAGCCAGTACTCCATCGCCTTGACGTCGTGATTGGTGGTGGCCTCGATGTCCTTGACCGCCTCGCCGTCAGCCACGGCAAACCCGGCCATCACGGCATCCAGCTCAGCCACCGTCGCGGCCGAGAACGGCGCCACTTCGGCGATCTGCGGATTGGCGGCCAGCGCCTTGAGCCATTCGATTTCCACCCGCACGCGATTGCGGATCAGGCCGTATTCACTGAAATACTCGCGCAGCGCTTCGGCTTTGGATGCATAGCGGCCGTCGAGGGGGGAAAGTGCGGTCAGGGCGTTCATGACTAAGCTTCTGAGGGGTTTGGGGTCAGCCGGGCATTATACCCGAGAGCCCTGCTCCACCGCCCCGTACCGCTTGTGCCACGAGACCCGCTCGTTCAGGACTTCGTCCAGCGATACCTCGTAATGGTCTCCGATGGCGCCCTCGACGCCTGCCAGCGCTCGCACTACGCCCCGCGCCGCACGCTGGTGCTGGTAGCCGGGCCGATAGACCACGCCGATCATGCGACTGCCGTGCAGCCGCACGAAACCAAATCCTTCGATGTCGCTCCACCGCGTGACCTGGGTCGGGCGCCCTCCCCTGAGCGTGGCGAAACCTTGTTCGTCAAGCCGCAGCGCCAGCGAGTCAGGCCGGACTGCCATCCACAGAATGGCAAGACTGGCGCCTGCGCCGGCGATGCTGCCAATCCAGCCAACCCAAGGGTGCCTGGCGATCAGCCACGCCGACAGTGCCGTCATGCCGATCCCCATGATCAGCACTTTGAGCGCCTTGCGGCGGCTGCGCGCGAAGATGCGTTCGGTCACCCCGCCCGCTCGTTGCTGATCGATAGATACGCATCCTGCAGACGGGCAACGATCGAATCCAGCGCACACAATTCGATCGCACGCGCTCTTGCAGCCTCGCCCAGCGCTGCCCGATCCGACGCCCATACGGCATCCCATGCGGCAGCGAGCGCCTCGGGCGTGGCGTCGGCAATGCGGCCCGTATCACCGATGATCAATCGCGCGTCGCCCACATCGGTGCTGACCGCCGGCACGCCGCAGCTCATGGCTTCCGGCAGAACGTTGGGGAAACCTTCGCTGCGCGACGTGAGCGTGGCGATATCGAAGCCAGGCACCAGCGCCTCCACGTCGTTGCGCGCACCGAGCAGCCGCATGTTCCCGCCGAGCCCCTGGGAGGCTATCAAGGCGGCAAGCTCTGTGTTGGCGTCATCCAGCCCCTTGCCCACCAGCACCAGCACTGCATCCGGGTGCATGTCGGCGAAGCGGCGTCCGGTTTCGATGAACAGGGCGTGGTTCTTGACCGGCGCCCAGCGCGCCACCATGCCGATGACCGGTTGCGCATCGTTCACCGCCCAGCGCTGACGCGCAGCGCGCCGACGCGCGGCGTCGGGCCGGAAGCGCTCCGTATCGACACCGTTGGGCAGCAAGGTAGTGCGTTCGCGCGGCCAGCCCAGATGAGCGGCGCAATAATCGGCACTGCGCGCAGCGACATTGAAGATGCGCGCCACCCGCCCGACGTACCAGCCGGACAGCCGGATCACTGCTCGCGTGAAAAAGCTGTGCGCATGGGCAGCGTCGGGCGTGTCATGGATGCTCCAGCAGGCCGGCACGCCGAGTCGAGCCGCGGCAAAGGATGCCGCCAGGTTGCCGTGGTACATCCAGCCCTGGATGATGTCCGGTCTTGTCGCCCGCACTTCATCCACGAAACGCGCGATCTGCCCGAGCGGCCATTGGCCCGCATGCAGCCCCAACATGACCGGCTCGATGCCAATCTCGCGGAATGCCTCGGCCAGCGCATCTTCGCGCCCCAGCACGATCAACGAAGGCTGGATCCGCGTGCGATCCAGTCGCGACAAGATGCGCAGCAACGCGTGTTCCGCGCCGCCGATGCCCAGCGCGGTGATGATGAAGCAGACGCGCAACGGGCCGCTGGCGGAATTGTCCTTACCCATCCGACCTCGCACTGGACACGCTCCACACCCGCAGGCAGACGATCTTGGCGAGCAGCAACGCGAAGAACACGCCCGTCATGGCTGCAGGCGTCACGCCCCTGCGCCAGAGCAGCAGGCCCAGTCCTGCCATGCCGACGTTGAGCGCCCACAGCAGCGGCACGCTCAATTCGATCGACATGCCACGCAGGCACAGCAAATGATGCAGGTGCGTGCGATCGGCGGTGAACGGGCTTGTGCCCCGGAGCGCGCGGCGGATGGAAACCGTAAACATGTCCAACACCGGCAGCGCCACGGCAAAGAGGATCATGATTGCCGGCACGGTACCCTGGCTGCCGCGCACGAGGGTCAGTCCGATCCAGCACAACAGCACGCCAAGCGACAGCGCACCGGCGTCGCCCAGGAATACCCGTGCCTGCGGCATCAAAGGATGGCGTGCGTTGCAGGCCAGAAAACCCAGCACCGCAGAAATCAGCCCTGCGATCAGCAGCAGCGTGACCGCCTGCCCCGTGGCCACGGCAATCAGGGCAAAGAATACGAGTGCGACGACAACATGCCCGCCGGCCAGGCCGTCGGCGCCGTCGGACATGTTGATCGCGTTGGTCACCGCCACGAAAGTCAGCACCGTAAACGGCATGGCAAGCTCGCCGAGCGCGATGCCCCCCGGAACGCCGGGCAAGGGAATGCCCTGCACCACGAAGCCGGTGGTTCGCACCAGCATCCATGCGGCAGCAATCTGGCACAACAGCTTGAAGCGCGCCGGCATGGGGCGCGCGTCGTCGATCAGCCCGACCGTCAGCATCAGTCCGACGGGCAACATGGCATCGACCATGTTGCCGGCAATGCCTCGCAGCTTGAGCGCCAACACGTACGAAATCAGTATCGCGATCCCGCCGACCACGGGCACTTCGCGCCCGTGCTGCTTGCGCGCGTCCGGCCGATCCATGAGCGACAGCCATGGCGCCAGGCGTGCCAGCGCTAGGCACGCCAGCAGCGAGCAGACGAACGGGAAAAGCAGGTATTTGAGGGTCACGGGCGGGGAGCCAAGCCGTAGGCGCTGAGCGTGCGCGCAACGATACACTCATCGGCAAATTCGTCCACCGCGGCCCGCCGTGCGGCGCGCCCCATGGCGAGCGCGCGCGCCGGGTCGCGCAGCAGCGCGATGATGGCCTCGGCCAGCGCCACGGGTTGCCCCGGCGGCACCAGCATGCCGTTGACACCGTCCTGCACCAGTTCTCGAATGCCTGGTACATCGGTCGCCACCATCGGCTTGCCGCAGGCAGCCGCTTCAAGCAACGCGCGGGGCATGCCTTCGCCTTGCGTGCTGGCAAGCACGGCCACATCACACTCCTGCTGCAAGGCCAGCACGTCGCTGCGCTGGCCGAGGAATTCCACGTCGCCCGCCGCACGCCAGCCTGCCAGCGTCGCCTCATCGATACTTTCGGGGTTGCCTGGGTCCGGCGCACCCGCCATCTGGAACGCCGCCGACGGGATTTGTTGATGCACGAGACGGGCCGCCTCGACAAAGTCACCCACGCCCTTCGAAGACAGCAGGCGACCCATCATCAGCACGGTCTGCCCGGGTGGGCGATCGATCGGCGGCGTGAAGCGGGCCGTATCGATACCGTCGCCCGGGATGACCTCCACCGTGCTGCGCTCGAGCACGCCGAGCGCGCGCAGCGTGGCCATGTTGTCGTGGTTCTGGAAGACAACGTGCGTGCCCATCAACGCACGCCGATACAGCGCGACCACGACCGGCCGGATGAGCCGTGCCTTAAAGGTGTCGGCCAGCAAAGCGAACCCCAGCCCCGTCACGGAATTGACGGTCCTGGGCACACGCGAGCGGCGCGCGGCGAACGAGCCGTAGATCACGCACTTGATGGTGAAGTGGTGCACGACGTCCGGAGCGATCCGTCGATAGAGTTTCGCCAGCCGCGCAATCGCGCTGGCTTCGATCATTGGATTGATGCCGCTGCGCGACAGTTCGAAAGGTTCCCAGCGCAGGCCCATCTCGCGCAGCTTCGGGCCGAACAGCCCCGGCGGACTGACCAGCACGGGTTCATGCCCGGCCGCCTGCAACGCGCGCGCGAGCGACAGTTTGAAGTTGAACAGAAACCAATCGGTGTTCGCGAAGAGCAGCACGCGCATCAGGCGGCTCCTTCGGCAGCGACCTCGCGCAGCGTCTGCGCAAGCCGCCCTGCAAGCGTGTCGACAGCGTACGAGCGCTGCACGATTTCGCGGCCGGCCTGCCCCATCGGCGCGATGCGTGCCGGATCGCGCAACAACGACGTGAGGACATCGGCCCATTCGTGATCCCGGGCGCCCACGGCCCCGTCGCCCTGCGCCAGCACCTCGGCATTCATGCCCCACGGGGACACGACGGCCGGCACCGCGCACGCCATGTAAGTGAGCATCTTGTAGCTGCATTTGCCGCGCGTCCATGGCGTGTCGGGCATCGGCATCAACCCGCACCATGCGCCCTGCAAGGCGGTGATTTCCGTCTCGGGAGACCAGCGAACGTACTCGACGCGCGGCACGCCTTCCAGCCGGGGCGGCGCGTTGCTGATCACGCGCAGCGTGGCGTCGGGTATGGCCTGCATGAGCTGTCTGAGTTGAGGCGCGAGCGCTTCGAGATAGGGCAAACCGCTCGAACTGCCGGACCAGCACAGTACTGGCGAGGCTGCGCGCGGTCCCGGCACGTATCGCCCGGTATCCACCGCCGTCGGCAGGATGACCGTGCGGGCAAACGGTGCGAAATGTTCGGCAATGAAGGCGTTGCCGCAGATGACAGCGTTGCTGCGACGGGCAATGCGGTCTGCGCCACCAAGGCGCTGATGCAGCCATACCGCGTCATCGACGTCGAACAGCATCGGCCCCCGCCAGACCGATTCGGCGGTAGCGAGCGTGGAAACCATTTCGCGCTGCACGAGCGCCACGTCCGCTGTGGTGTGCGCGACGGTACGCCGGCGCTCGATCACCGCGCGAGGCAGCCATTGCAGACGCTCCAACAGACCGGGCGGCGGATAGCTTCCGAAAGCTGCGGGGTATTCATCCAGTGCCACGCCACGTTCGGCGAGTGCGGAAACGTACTGACGCACGCGGAAACGCGCCGATGGCACGTCGAGTCCTTGCGTGAACGCGGCCACCCGCAAGTCAGCCGGCATGCGCCCTCCTCAATCGATTGGCGATGACATCGCGGCAACCGGCGACGTTAGCCGCCAGCATGACGACCAAATACACGACTGCGCCGACGAACGACTGCACAAGTAGCCCGAGCAGTCCGGTGAGCGGCACGGCCATCACGGCGACCGTCATCAGAATGCAGCCGAGCGCCACCATCGACAGACCGCGCCCGTCAATCCGCCAGCGCAGCACGCCGTGGCCGGCGTGCAGCGACAACAGACAGCCGAATGCCTGCGTGGCGACCGAAGCCAGCGCTGCGCCCATCGCACCGAAGCGCGGAATCAGAACGACGTTGAGCACCAGACTGCACACCGCGCACAGTGCCTGGTTGCGCAATTGGGCGCGCATACGTGCGCCCAGATGGATGGCAATGTCGAACAGATACGAACGCGCACCCGCGAGCAATGCCGACAAGGCCAGCCACGGCATGACGCCCGTCGATACATCGGCATACTCGTGTCCCAGCAACACGGTGACGAGATTGTGCCGCACCAGCGCATAGCCAAGCGCCACGGGCACCAGCAGCGACAATGCCAGCAACAGGTAACGACCGGCGAGGCGTTCGACTTCGGCAGCATCCTTGTGTTCGGCGGCGATCACCATGCGCGGATACCACGCCAGGAAAAAAGCGCTGCTCATCAGCACCAGCCCTTGCAGCACGAGATCCGACGCAGCACCAAAGCCGCCGGTCTGCTCCGGCGTGGACATGGCGGTCAGCAGAATGCGATCGGACCACGACAGCACCGCGCCAAGGAACAAGGTGCCGGTGAGCGGCAGCGCGTACGGCCTGACCTGGCGCAGCAGGGACGGCTGCCATGCACCGCGTACGGCTTCGCGCCATGTCGGCCAGCCAATGATGAATGCAGAGAAAAGGAAGCCGCCAATCATTGCGCCGAGCATGCCGTCGGCGCGCGCAGGAACCTGGAGGATCAATGCACCCAACGCGAACACCAGCACCGCCTTGCCAATGTACAGCCACGCATAGCGACGCGCGTGCAACGTGGTATTGGCATGCTGGCAAGCGAGATCGAACAGGCCCTGGGCCATTTGCAGTGCCCACACGCCGAACGCCACGCCGGGCGGCAACCAGCCCGGGCGCAACCATTCGATGAGCAGCGCCAGCAGCAGAAAGGGCCAGCTCGCCACACCCACCACGCGCACCAGTGTCGACAGCAGATTGCCAAACCCCGCGCGCGGCAGGAATCGCGCAAGGCTTTGATTGACCGGCTGCATCAACACGGCCGAGAACAACGAATTGCCCGCCGTCACCAACGTGAGCCACGCATAGCCTTCGGGGCCGATGCCGCGCGCGAACAGGCTGATGGTGGCCACCGACAGCACACCCGAGAACACCCGTGCAAGCAGGTACATGACGCTGGCGCGCGCGCTCATGGGTGAATACCCGCCCGCGTCACAGGCGTATCAGCTCGAAACGTAGCTGGTAGCACGGAAAGAGATAGCACAGGTTCTCTTCGTGGAATTCCTGCAGCCAGCGCGTGACGTTGAAGATCGGCCCGACGGCACGCTTGAAGAGACCGCGAAAGGGGAACGGCGAATCAAACTGCAAGCGCACATCGCGCAGCTCGAAGGCAGGCTCCAGGCCATACTGCGGGACCTTGCGGCGGAAGAGGGTCTCGCGCGCGAGATAGCTGAAGGTGTACAAGCCAAAGAACTTGGCGTGCGTCGGGTCCGAATAGAAATACGGGTTGGCGAAGTGCGGCACCTCGACGTCGAGCAGCGCACCCGGCGCCATGACGCGCGCGAGTTCCGACAACAAACGCGGCAGATCATCAACGTGCTCGAAGAAATGGTACGCATGCACTGTCCGTACCGTCCCCGCCGGAATCGCTTCGAGCACGGCAAAGACGTCGCCGACCAGATCGACGCCAGGATAGTCCAGCGCGTCTACGCCAATGGCGTTCGCATGCCGTTTGCGAGCGCCGCAACCCAGTTCCAACGCATTGCGCTCGCCCCGTCCGAGGGACGACAACGCGCCGGATTTATCGATGAACGCCATGAGAGGTCGGGATGGAAAGGTCTGAGCGCCCGCCAGTATACGGGCGCCCCAGCCACCGGCAAAGCATGCGCATTCAGACGCAGCCGGGAAGATTCAGCGGCGTCCAGCCGTTGCGTTGCCAGTAGTACTGCGCGATGGCGGGCAGATTCCGTCGAACCGGTGCGGGATACGCACCACAGATGACATCGATCGTGTGCGCAGCGTCGATCCGCCGCATGCGCAACGCGTACGCGCCCACACATTTTTCGAGCACCGAGTACGACGGTTTGGCACGCGCTGCGCTGTCGCACAACGCAGCCATCTCGCGGGCCGAGCCAGGATCGGCACCCTGCCACGCCCGCAGTTTGAGGATGCCGGCGTGCGTGGCGAACATCGAATACGAGCTGACGCCATCCGCCAGCGCACGGACCTGCGCTTGGTCCTCGGGCGTGACCGTCACATCCCTGTTGATGATCGCGTAGCCTTTTTCCAGCGCAAGGTAATCCTGCATCGTCCCTGTCAACAACGCTATGCCCACGACCAGCGGCAAGGCGGCCAGCAAGGGCGAGAATTCGAACGTGGGCAGCGAGTCATCCTGGCCATCCAGCACGCCGATCACCACACCCAACGGCAGCAAGAAATACGCGTACCACAGGGGGTATTCGACCAGGCTGTGCGCCCCGATCACTACGAGCAGACCGAGCGCC
Source organism: Uliginosibacterium sp. sgz301328 (assembly GCF_041807905.1). NCBI lineage: Bacteria > Pseudomonadati > Pseudomonadota > Betaproteobacteria > Rhodocyclales > Zoogloeaceae > Uliginosibacterium > Uliginosibacterium sp. sgz301328. The sequence goes on along the minus strand of NZ_JBGVSA010000017.1, from coordinate 57,670 downwards.
CAGAAGCGTTCTTCCGTAGCCTCCTCGCGCAAGCGACCCCACAACCAGACCAGGAAACAGCCGAGCACCAACGCGGCACCGATCAAGCCGAGTTCGGCAGCAAAATGCAGCGGCGTGTCGTGAGCGTTTTCACCCACGCGCACGAACAACGCAGGCGACAGCCCGACGGATCGCTCCGCGGTCTGCCACGCGAACGAGCCGACGCCCGAACCGGTGAGCGGATGATGCAAGGCGGTATCTACCGCCACCGCCCAATCGAAGAGCCGCTGCGTGTTGGAACCCGGATCGTCCAGCCGCCCGAAGCTCGACGCCACGCCAAGCAATTGCGAGGCCCCGCCAAAGGCCACCCATGTCTGCGCGAGGCAAGACAGGACGAAGATGACGACCGCACCGTGCACGACACGCCTGTAGATCTCACGCTCCGAGCCGCGCCAGAACAGCAGAGCCAGCGCCGGCAGGCTGACCGTGTACAGCAGCACCGCGCGGGACGCCGACAAGGCAGAGAAGATCGACAGATCGATGGCGAGGATCAGCGCCAGCCAGCCCGGCAGGCGCCCGCGCAGCCACAGGTACATGCCGGACGCCATCCCCAGCCAGAGCAGATTGCCGTAGTGGTTGGGCTGCGCGATGTTGCCGTAAGTGGAATTGAGCAGCTTGGGCATGACCAGCCCAAAAGCATCCCAGCCGGCAAGCTGCGCGACCGATATGACCGTCTGCGCCACCGCGCAGGTCAGGATGCCCGTGGCAGCCGCGCGCGCGACGACTTCCGCGCCGTGGCGCCGGACGATCTCTGCCACTGCCCATGCCACCGCGAGCAACAAGGCCGCCATCCAGAACTGCGCCAGCGCCACCGACCAGAACGGCCCGACCACCACGTTGAGCAGCATGCAGATCATCAACAGTACGATCGCACCGGTGGCCCCGGAAAGCTTCCAGCGCAGCCCCTCGCGACTCAACGCAGCCAGGCCAAACAACACCACCGCCCCCAGCGCCGCGCCCCACTCGTGAAAGAAGACCGTCTGCGGATAACGATGCTGGGGCAGCAAGGTCGGCACCAGCAAGGCCACGGCAAGGACGATCAGCAACAGCGGGCGATGGAGGCGGGAGAGCATGGGTGATTCAGTAAACCGATGTGCGGGAATGGCGGTCGCCGAGAGCACGCATCTTAGCGTAATCGTTTCGCTTGACCGCGCTCAATGAGGGGCAGGCTGCCCGCAGGTGCGGATCAGGGGCCGGCGGCGGTCAGGCGACATCGCGGGACATGATTTGAGGCCGGGCGACCGCATAGGGCAGGCGGTGCGGACTGCGCACGGGGTACCACTGCGGGCAAATGATCAGGCAGAGACCTTCTGTTCTTCGTGATACTCATCGTCGACGTTGATCGCCCATATGTCGGACTTAGCCATCGACTGCGTCAGGATCGCATCGGCCGCGGCTTTGGCCGACAGCATCGAATGATCCTGATTGTTGTAGCGGTGCATGCCATTGCGGCCGACCAGATACAGGTTGGATATGGTGTCAGTCCAGTCGCGTACTTCCTGGAAACGATCATAGCTGCCGAAATAACCCGGATAGGCCTTGGGCATTTTCAGGACCGTGCCCGACAGGCAATCCGCCGCCGAAGCGAGCCGGAGCTTCTGCATCTCGCGGCGGCCCAGTTCGAGCAGATCCGATTCGCTCATGCCCCACAGCTCGTCGCCTTCAGAGCAAAAGTACTCCATGCCCACCCAAACGGTATCGGGATTGGCAACCATGTACGGAGACCAGTTATTGAAGAACTGCAGGCGGCCGACCTTGACACCCGGCTCCTGGATATAGACCCAGTTGTCCGGCACGAGCTTCATTCCGTCAGTGGCACCATCAAGACGGCGCTTGTAGAGCAACCCCACGGTGATGAAGTCGCGATAGAGCAGACCGCTGGCGACGTCGCGCACCGTCTCCGGCACTTCCCCTTGGAGACCGCCGATCAGATCACGCACCGGCATGGTCGAGATGACGTTGCGCGCCTTGATCTCATAGGTCACCCCGCCCGCTTCCCTCACGCGTAGTGACGTCACTTTGCCGCTCGACAATACCGCACCATCGACGCAGACCCCATGGCGAATGCTGATACCGAACGAGCGCACGCGCTCGGCAACCTGCTCCCACATCTGCCCCGGGCCAAACTTCGGATACAGGAAATGCTCGATAAGCGAGGTTTCCTTTGCCGAGAAGCGGTCCTTTTTCAGCATCCGTACCGGAGCGGTCATCGCATGACGCAGCGCCTTGCCAATCGACAGCGATTTGATGCGTTGAGCGCCCCACTCCGCGCTGATCTGGTTGCACGGCAAGCCCCACACTTTTTCGGTGTAATCACGGAAAAATTGTCTGTATAGCGGCCGCCCGAAGCGGTTAATCATGAAATCCTCTAGAGAACACTCTTCCCTAATCGGACTCACACGAGCCATGGCATAGCCCAGCCCGAACTGCGCACAACGGGCGAGCCCAAGATTCATGGCCGTCGCGGGCGATGCCTTCAGCGGATAGTCAAAGAACTTGCCGTCGAAATAGATACGCGAAAGCCGGTTGCGCACCAGCATCACATTGTCGTCATCGGGCGCCTGACGCCCCTGCCCTTGCACGACGGTCTTGCGATTGTGGTAGGCGATTTCCAGTTCGGCATCAGCGTCGATTGGCAGGATGTCCTGCCACCAATCCATGACCCATTTCGATTTGGAAAAGAAACGATGCCCACCAATATCGATGCGATTGCCCTGGTAATTGGCCGTCTTTGAGATGCCGCCAATGTCGTTCGTTGACTCCAGCACCAAGATGTTGATCATTCCGCCGCGCGCGAGTTCATATGCTGCGGTCAGCCCTGCGGGCCCCGCGCCAATGACCACGACGTCGAAGGTCTTTTCCATTTACTTTCCCTTGAATAGCAGGATTTTGCGCAGCCCGTAATTGCAGAAGAACGAGCCTGCAGCCGCAACGCCTTTGGCGAACATCGGCGCCAGGATTCCCGTCGGGACCAGTAGAGACATGATTCCGCAGGAAACCAGCCAGCCCACGAGGCCGACCGCAATGAACACTGAGAACTCGCCCGTCGGGACGTGCTGGAGTCGCCGCGCGGGGAATACCCAGAAAATGCTGCCGTAATAGGTGATCAGCACACCAACGAAGATGCCTGCAGTGGTGGCAAAAAGATAATGGGCACCAAAATGGAGCCCGGACATGAAGACGACGAAATCGAGCAACAACGCAGCAACACTGACAACGAAATACCTTGCCAGCTCAGCGACATCGAACGCTTTGCTCGGCGTCGCCGGTTCGCCAATGGCTTCTACGCGCGTATCAGACATGCTCATCAGATGGCCTTGCACGAGTACAGGAAGTACTGGCGATCAGGCTCGGACTCCGGACGCCATTGGCTCTCGAAGCTGAGACCGACGACAGGTTCGGACAACACCATGTAGGCCAGATCCGGATTGGCATCACACAAAGCGCGCGTCGTGTCCACATCTGGCGCACAACTATCCTGACGCTCGTTCAGCGCGTTCATCTGACGACAAACCGTAGTCCCGAACTCGAACGTCGCGAACGATTCTGCGCGTTTTGAGTATTCGATTGCGGTTCCTCGATTGAACAGTGACCCGGCGCCCTGGCTATCCGAAAAATACGATGGACGATGCAGCACGGCCCATGTGGCAACGGGCGAATCATCCTGCCAGTAGACCTGGCTGCCGGGAGGGATGACTCCACCGAACGGAATGGAGGTAGCCCACGTTCCATCGAACATGGCGTCTACCCCGCCACGCTGATCAACGACGGCTGCACCTGCTCCAAACATCAGTAACGCAGCGCCCAATCCGGATAACGCGCGGATTGTCAGGAGCCTCCAGTAGGAGGCGGCAAACAGAAGACCAATCAGGGGGACAGACAACACCGCTGCTCCGAGCGTCGGGCCACCTCCATGACTAAACGCGTCATGCAACGTGCCGATGCTGGTAGCCGCTTGCACGACCAGAGCGACTGGTGCCCCAACAATGACGGACCAATAGATGGCTGGATCCGGCCGGTAATTCTTGTAGTGCGCGCCGCACCAGAGCGCCACGCCCAGCACTGCTGTTCCAGCCAGAGCAACTGTGTTGGCGGACATCAACCCCGTCAGCAACAGCAGAGCAGTCATGCGATAGGTGCCACCGAGCAGCCAAAGCCGGATCTGCAGCCATGGGAAAATTGCCAATGCAAGGAATCGCACCAACCATTGCGCACGCCATAGCTGGAGTTGCAGTATCAACTGCGAATGCAGACCATCGCCGCAAATCAGACTGACCAGCAAACACGCGACCGCAGTGATCAACACAGCCGCAATCAAGCGGCGAAGGCGTCCTTCTGCATGCATGAACGCAATGCCGAGGACAGCAAAGCTCACAGCCTCGTTGGCCCAGGCATACGGCGCCCATTCCGCAACGAGAATCTGAAAATTAACCTGTCGAACAATCGAAAACCATTCCGGATCAAACGCAGCAAAGAGTCCTGAGAACGGACGAATACCGGCTAGCGCCAATCCAACGACAGGAATGCCAAGCAACAACAACGCGAGCCATCGGCGATCGTGCTGGACAAATAGAATCAGCGACACAACGGCTGCCGGAATGGCAACCAGCGGGTGCATGAGTAACGAGAAAAACAGACTGACTGCAGACTCCAAGGGCCGCTTGTTCAATGCCAACCCAATCCCGAGCAAAGCGAACGGCTCGGCGACGGACCGCGCGGTCAGAAAGGGCTCTGCAAATGCAAAAATCCGGCCAGAGCCATAGAAATGGGGGAGGCAGGCTATAACAACCAAGCCAAACCAAAGCTCACGCCGCTCAAGCAGTGGATACAGCAGGAAGATCGAAGCGCCGACAAAAAGAAACAGGGTCAGCGCAAGCAACAACGAATGCCCCGCCGAAACTCCGAAATGCGATATCACAAAACCCAGCAACTGCGGGTACAACGTAAAGCTCGCCTGTGAGCCATGACTGAAAAACAGATCGTTGGACAGAGCCCCCGTCTGACCTTCAATGGCCTGTGCGAAGTACAAAATTCCGTCGTGCCGAATTCCCCGATAAGGGCGAGACATCATCCATAGACCTATCAAGGCCAGGATCGACGAAAAATATGCAATACGACTTTTCTGAATGCGCATGGTCAAAAAAAAGGCCCTCCGATTTGGAGGGCCCTTTTCCTTCAAGCCCGATTAGCCCTTGCAGGAACCCGGCAGGTACTTCTTGTCCAGCGGATTGCTCGTTCCCGGCGCGCACTTCCACTCGGTGATCGATTTGCCAGCATCGGCGGCGCCATTGGCAGCAGCGGAGCCGATGTACGGTGTGAGGCTCAGGGTCTTGCCGCTAATTTCGCTCAGGCCGGTCGCCGTCACGGTCACGACACCCTTGTCGTCCGTAGCTACTTGCTGGACGTACTTCGAACCCGAACCCGACGCCACTTCGCAACCCCAACCGTTGGCCGACGGGGTGGAGGATGAGTTCATCGACTGATAAGCCTCAGTGATGGTGGTGCGGCAAGCCGAAGCAGCCAGAATGACTTCCGACACCTTGGCACGCACGGTGTAGTCTTGGTAAGCCGGCAGCGCGACGGCGGCCAGGATACCGATGATCGCCACCACGATCATCAGTTCGATCAGGGTAAAACCTTGCTGAACGCGTTTCATCGAATCAATCTCCCTAGATAAGTGTTACGACGGAAGGTTGGAATTGCTCCGTACGTGACACCTATTGAGCGAGCGATGTGCCACTTGGGCGGCCCGTTCGTCGGGGGCGGACAAATACCCGCATCTTCAATCACTTATCAATTCGGCGACCGGTCGTCGTGGATACATTCCTACGCACCGCGAGCCGTCGACTGACGTTTTTCGTCACACACATACCCAAATCTGTCAGAAGATATGGCGGCGGCGTGCAATATTTGACATACAACAAGGACTAGATATGACAGACGCACAGGACATCGTTCTGACGGCCATCGGTTCCGACCGGCCCGGACTCGTGCAGGCGCTTGCCGAGACGATCAGTCGCCACGAGGGCAATTGGTTGGAGTCATCGATGGCGCAGCTCGGCGGCCAGTTCGCCGGGATCGTTCGCGTGCGCATTCCGTCCGCCCAGGCTGCCGCCCTCGAAAGCGCGCTCGCGGGACTGGACTCCCTGCAGGTGGTCACCAAGCGCGTGGCGTCGACAGAAGCGCCAGCCGTGCAGCGAAGCTGGCTGCTGGAGGTCGTCGGCCACGATCGGCCGGGCATCGTCCATGAGGTGTCACAGGTGCTGGCGCGCCACGCGGTGAATGTCGAGGCGCTGGATACGTACACCTCCTCGGCACCGATGTCGGCCGAGACGTTGTTCCATGCCAACGCGCGCCTGTCTGGCGGAGCAGGTATCGACCCCGCAGCAGTGAAAGCCGCGCTGGAGGGAATTTCCACCGAACTCATGGTGGAAATTGCGCTCGATGAGGTGACGGACCGCTGAGTCTGCGCCCCATTGGCGCGCGGCTGTTATCATTTCAGCCGCATTGCAGCACGAACATGGTTCAGAAAGAGTAAGCGACGATGGCGATCTATGCCTTGAATGAGCGGGTGCCCGAGATCGGCGAAAACGTGTGGGTGGCCGACAGTGCCCACGTGATCGGCACGGTGACGCTCGGTGACGATGTGAGCGTGTGGTTCGGCGCAACGCTGCGTGGCGACCATGAGCCGATCGTCATTGGTGCACGCAGCAACGTGCAGGACAACGCGGTCATGCATACCGACGAAGGGATTCCGCTGACCGTCGGCAACGACGTCACCGTGGGCCACCAGGCCGTCCTGCATGGCTGCACGATCGGTGACGGCACGCTCATCGGTATCAACGCGGTGGTGCTCAATGGAGCTGTCATTGGCAAGCATTGCCTGATCGGCGCCAATACGCTGATCCCCGAAAACAAGGTGATTCCCGATCGTTCGCTGGTCGTCGGCACGCCGGGCCGCGTCATCCGCGAACTGACCGATGTCGAAATGGCGCGCCTGATGGCGAATGCAGCCGGCTACATCATCAATGCCGCCAGCTATCGCCAGGGATTGCGCCGCATCGATTGATGCGCGGAGGCCGCCGCCGACAAGCGCAGTAACAATGCGCGGGGAACATGAACCGCCCCAGGTGTGTCGATATGCCGTTTGACAAGAAAGGTACCGACATGAAAATCGCTCCCCTCGCCTGCGTAATCGCCCTGGCAACGACTTCCGCATGGGCGCAGACGCCTCTGCCCGCAAGACCTTCGACACCAACGATCACGCTGTCCGCCGACGCTGCCCGCCCTGCTCCGAACGACATGGGTCAGGTCAATGTGTTCGTCGAGGAATCGGGTAGCAATCCCGCCGAACTGGCGAAACGCGTCAATCAGCGCATCAATGAAGCGCTGGCAATGACGAAGTCGTACGCCACGGTCAAGACGCAGAGCGCGGGTACCCAGACCTTCCCCATCTACGTCAAGAACAGCACGCGCATCGAAAGCTGGCGCATGCGTTCGGAACTCTCGCTGCAGTCGACCGATATCCCCGCGTTGTCGGAACTGACAGGCAAGCTGCAGAGCATCACGGCCGTGCAGCAACTCAACCTGATGCCCTCTCCCGAAACGCAGAAGCGCGTCGCCGACGAGACCATGGTCGACGCCATCCAGGCCTTCCAGGCACGTGCCGAAGTCGCCGCCCGCGCGCTGGGCAAGCACTTCCGCATCCGGGATCTCAACGTGAATACCAACAGCATGCGCCCGATCTTCGCCCGCAAGAGCACAGTGATGATGATGGACGCAGCCGCCGCGCCAGCGCCCGCCCCGATCGAAGCCGGCGAGAGCATGGTGACGGTCAACGTCAATGGCACTGTCGAGTTGACGGACTGACCGGATGATTGCCCTGATCCAGCGGGTACGCGAATGCACGGTGCGGGTCGACGACAAGGTCGTGGGAGACATCGGCCAAGGGTTGCTGGCACTGGTGGCCGTGCAACCCGATGACGGACCGGAACACGCCCGGCGCCTGCTGGACAAAGTGCTCAACTATCGCGTCTTTGGCGACGACGAAGGTCGCATGAACCGCTCGCTGCGCGATGTCGCGGGCGGGCTCATGCTGGTGTCGCAATTCACGCTCGCGGCGGACACCAAGAAGGGCACGCGGCCGAGCTTCACGCGCGCCGCACCGCCGGATCGGGCACGCGAGCTCTTCGACTATCTCGTCGGGCTGGCCAAGGTGGAACACGCCAACGTGGCGACCGGGCAGTTCGCCGCGGACATGCAAGTCAGCCTCATCAACGACGGGCCAGTCACGTTCTGGCTGGAAGCATGAATCGCCGCGACTTCGTCGTATCGGGCATCGCGCTCGCGCTGGCCGCCTGCAGCACGACACCGACGCCCCCCACGTCTCCTGCGCCCGGGCGCGCACCGGCATTCGCGCTCGATTCCCCCGACGTCGCCAACGAAATCGTGTTGTACGCCCTGGGCCTGATCGACACGGGCTACAAATTCGGTGGCAATAACCCGGAAGCCGGGCTCGATTGCAGCGGCATGGTGGCCTACATCGTCGAGCGCGTCAGCGGCCGCCGGCTGCCCCACAACGCGGCGCAGATCGCCTCGATCACGCGTTCGATCGACCGCCAGGCTGTGCAGCCGGCTGACCTGGTGTTCTTCAACACCACGGGGCAGCCGTTCTCGCACATGGGGATCTTTCTCGGCAACGGACGCTTCGTTCACGCGCCATCGTCGCGTGGCAAGGTTCGCATCGAGAACATGGACAACCGCTACTTCGCCACGCGCTATACCGCGGCGCGCAGTCTGTTCAGCGCGTAGCACATCGCGGCGACGCAGGCGGCGTCGCAACACTTGCAGCCAGGGATTTTTCGGGAAAGCTCAGCGCGCAGGCGCGGCTGCCGGTGCAGACGCAGAATCCGTCGCGGATGGATTGGGCAAGGCCGGCAATTGCATGAATTTTTCGCCGGGCTTGATGAGGCCGATCTCGAAGCGTGCCCGCTCTTCAATGGCGTCGAAACCGGACTTCAGGTCTTTCACCTCGGCCGCCATGTCGGCGTTGCGCTGTTCGAGCTTCTGGTTGTCCTGACGAATGGCTTCGAGCTGGGCCTGGGCTTCGCGCACCTGCAGATAGCCTCCGCGACCAAACCACAGCGGGTACTGCAACATCAGGAGAAGAACCAGCAGGATCAGCGCAGGCCAACGCATGGAATCAGTATGAGAGTTGTCATTCGGACGGCACAAAAGAAACGAGGCCGCCGCAGCGACCTCGATTCTATCAGCCTAATCGGCGCAGATTACTTCTGGCGCAGATTGTAGAAGGCCGTACGACCCGGGTAGTAAGCCACGTCGCCCAGATCTTCCTCGATGCGGATGAGCTGGTTGTACTTGGCAACGCGGTCGGAACGCGACAGCGAACCAGTCTTGATCTGGCCGGCGTTCAGGCCCACCGCGATGTCGGCGATGGTGGAGTCTTCGGTTTCGCCCGAACGATGCGAGATCACGGCGGTGTAGCCCGCGCGCTTGGCCATTTCGACGGCAGCAAAGGTTTCGGTCAGCGAACCGATCTGGTTGACCTTGATGAGGATCGAGTTGCAGATGCCCTTGTCGATGCCTTCTTTCAGGATCTTGGTGTTGGTCACGAACAGGTCGTCACCCACCAGTTGCACCTTGCCGCCCAGGCGGTCGGTCAGCAGCTTCCAGCCGTCCCAATCCTGCTCGGCCATGCCGTCTTCGATGGACACGATGGGGAACTTGTCCACCAGGTTGGCGAGGAAGTCGACGTTCTGCTCGGACGTCAGCGACAGCTTTTCGCCTTCCATTTCGTACTTGCCGTTCTTGTAGTACTCGGAAGCGGCACAGTCCAGTGCCAGCACCACGTCCTTGCCTGCTTCGTAGCCGGCCTTGGAAATGGCTTCCATGATCAGTTCCAGCGCTTCTTGCGCGCCGGAGACGTTCGGGGCAAAGCCGCCTTCGTCGCCAACGGTCGTCGGGTAGCCCTTCTTGTCGACCAGCTTCTTCAGGTTGTGGAAGATTTCGGCGCCGCAACGCAGGGCTTCGCGGAAGGAAGTCGCGCCCACCGGCATGATCATGCATTCCTGGAAATCCAGGCTGTTGTTGGCGTGTGCGCCGCCGTTGATGACGTTCATCATCGGCACCGGCAGGGAAACACCATAGGCGCCACCCAGGTAACGGTACAGCGGCAGGCCGGCTTCTTCAGCGGCGGCCTTGGCCACGGCCATCGACACGGCCAGGATGGCGTTCGCACCCAGGCGCGACTTGTTCTCGGTGCCGTCCAGGTCGAGCATGGTCTTGTCGATGAAGGCTTGCTCTTCGGCGTTCAGGCCGATCAGCGCTTCACAGATTTCGGTGTTGATATTCTCGACAGCCTTGAGTACGCCCTTGCCCAGGTAGCGGGAGGCGTCACCATCACGCAGTTCGATGGCTTCACGCGAACCGGTCGACGCGCCCGACGGCACGGCCGCACGGCCCATCACGCCAGATTCGAGCAGCACATCGGCTTCAACGGTCGGGTTGCCACGAGAATCGAGAATCTCGCGTGCGATGACTTCAACAATTGCACTCATGCCTCATTCCTTTTATTCAAGGTGCTAATAACGGACGCGGCGGCTTCGCCGCGGCGGTGGGAGACTGCATGCTGGCCGTCTTCCATGACAGGAAAGCGGTCAGAATTCTTAACCTTCAATATCGACAAAACTTAACTCAGCCAGCTCATTCCATAGCGCCAGCACATCAAGGTGTGCAGGATGCTCGAAATAAGCAAACAGAGTCTGCTTGTCGTCAAAAGCAGCCGACAACGCGTAGTCCCACGCGTCGGCGTCAGGCGTCACGTTGAAGCCGTGCTGCCAGGCACGGATGCCCGGCACTTTGCCCGGAAGCTCTTGCATTGCCGCATGCACGTGCCGAACCGCATCCGAATCGGCCAAGACGCCCGACTTGAAGCGGAATAGCACCAGATGATTGATCATGACTTACAGGGTAGTCTCGGCAAGCGGGCTTCGCTTGACGAGGCTGTCGATTTCCTTGAGCACTGTAAGCAACTCGCGCATGCGCCCCAGCGGCCATGCGTTGGGGCCGTCCGACAAGGCTTCGGCGGGATTGCGGTGCGTTTCCATGAACACGCCGGCCACGCCGGAAGCCACCGCCGCGCGTGCCAGGACCGGTACGAATTCGCGCTGGCCACCGCTCTTGTCGCCCTGCCCGCCCGGCAACTGAACGGAATGGGTGGCATCGAACACGACCGGGCAGCCGGTCTCGCGCATGATGGCCAGGCCCCGCATGTCGGACACGAGATTGTTATAGCCGAACGAAGCGCCGCGTTCGCACACCATGATGGTATCCGCGCCGCCATTGGCCTCGCGCGCCTTCATGACGACCTGTTTCATGTCGCCCGGCGCCATGAACTGGCCCTTCTTGATGTTGACCGGCTTGCCGGTCGCCGCCACGGCGTGGATGAAATCGGTCTGGCGAGCAAGGAAAGCCGGGGTCTGCAAGACGTCCACGTACTGCGCCACCACCGGCGCTTCTTCTGACGTATGCACGTCGGTCAGCACCGGCACCCCAACGACTTCGCGCACCTCGGCCAGGATATCCAGGCCCTTCTGCATGCCCAGGCCACGAAAACTCTTGCCCGAGCTGCGGTTGGCCTTGTCGTACGACGACTTGAAGATGAACGGAATGCCCAGCGCGCTGGTGATCTCCTTCAGCTCGCTGGCGGTCTCGATAGCCATGTCGCGCGACTCGATCACGCAATTGCCGGCAATCAGGAAGAACGGGCGGTCCAGCCCGGCTTCGAATCCACATAGTTTCATGACTGCTCTCCGATCGGATACCTGTGCCCGCACGCAGCTCCGCGAAGCGGAGCCACGGGCGGCGCACGTTCAGGCACGCGCGTTCTTTTCGTGTTGTGCGATGGCTGCCCTGACGTAGGCCGAGAACAGCGGATGACCGTGGCGCGGATTCGAAGTGAACTCCGGGTGGAATTGCACGCCCACGAACCACGGGTGAGCATTCGGGCCTTCCGTCGGCAGCTCGATCATTTCGCACAGGTCGGTACCTGGCGCGCGCCCGGCCACGCGCAGGCCGGCGTCTTCGAGCTGCGACAGCAGCGTGTTGTTGACTTCGTAACGGTGACGATGGCGTTCGGTGATCTCGGACTGACCATAGATGTCGCGAGCCAGCGTGCCTTCACCGATCAGGCAGCTCTGCCCACCCAGACGCATGGTGCCGCCGAGGTCGGACTCTTCGGTGCGCTTCTCGACGCGGCCGGAACGGTCTTGCCATTCGGTGATCAGGCCGATGACCGGATAAGCCGTGGTCTTGTCGAATTCGGTGCTGTGCGCGCCCTTCAGACCGGCAACGTGACGGGCGAATTCGACTACCGCCAGTTGCATGCCCAGGCAGATGCCCAGGTACGGCACCTTGTGCTCGCGGGCATACCGGATCGCGGCGATCTTGCCCTCGGTTCCGCGACGGCCAAAGCCGCCGGGCACGAGGATGGCGTCCATGCCGCGCAGTTGCGTGTCGCCGTCGGTCTCGATGCTCTCGGAGTCGATGTAATGGATATTGACCTTGCAGGCTTCGTGCATGCCGGCGTGGACCATGGCTTCGGTCAGCGACTTGTACGATTCGGTCAGATCGACGTACTTGCCGACGAAGGCGATGTTCACTTCGCTCTTGGGGTTCTGCAGGGCATGGACCAGTCGGTCCCACACCGTCAGGTCCGCGGCGCGGGCCAGGATCGCCAGCTTGTGGCAGACGATCTCGTCGAGCATCTGGTCGTGCAGCATTGCCGGGATCTTGTAGATCGAGTCGGCGTCGAGCACTTCGATGACCGCTTCAGGCATCACGTTGCAGAACAGCGCGATCTTGCGGCGTTCTTCGACCGGAATCGGACGATCGGCGCGGCATAGCAGGATGTCGGGCTGGATACCGATTTCGCGCAGATCCTTGACCGAGTGCTGCGTCGGCTTGGTCTTGAGTTCGCCGGCGGTGGCGATGTAGGGCAGCAGCGTCAGGTGCAGGAAGCAGGTGTTGTTCGGACCTTCTTCGATGCGCATCTGGCGGATCGCTTCGAGGAACGGAAGGGACTCGATGTCACCCACCGTGCCGCCGACTTCAACAATGGCGACTTCGGCGCCTTCGGCACCGCGCTTGATGGAGTTCTTGATCTCGTCGGTGATGTGCGGAATCACCTGCACCGTCTTGCCCAGATATTCGCCGCGGCGCTCTTTGCGCAGCACCGAGTCGTAGATCTGGCCGGTGGTGAAATTGTTGCGCTTGCCCATCTTGGCGCTGGTGAAGCGCTCGTAGTGGCCAAGGTCAAGGTCGGTTTCAGCACCGTCTTCGGTCACGAAGACTTCACCGTGCTGGAACGGGCTCATCGTGCCCGGATCGACGTTGATGTAGGGGTCAAGCTTGAGGTGGGTAACCTTGAGGCCACGGGATTCGAGAATGGCCCCCAAAGATGCGGCTGCGATCCCTTTACCGAGGGAAGACACAACGCCGCCAGTGACAAAGACGTACTTGGTCATGGAAGTTCGACAGCGGGAAAAAAGGATTATAGCGCAGGCCGGCTTTTCGCCAAAGCATCGGGCCCGCGCGCGCGTGTCTTACGCCTTGCCCAGCGGCAGCAAGATCGAGACCACCAATCCTTTGTCGTTGCGGGCGACGATGCGTCCGCCATGCGCCTCGATGGCACGTTGCGCGATGGCCAGCCCAAGGCCGAAGCCACCGCCGCCCGCCCCGCGATGGAACGGTTCGAAGATGCTCGCCAGTTCGCTCTCGGGCACCCCGCTTCCCTGATCGGCGATATCTACCGTTACCGAGTCACCTCCGCGATGCACGCGCACTTCGACTTCCGTCCCGGCCGGCGTATGACGCATGGCGTTGCGGATCACGTTTTCGAATGCCCGATACAGCAGTTCGCCCTGCCCGCGCATGAGGATTTCACCGTCCACGTCGCCGACGATCCGGATACCCGCACTGTCCGCGTTCTCGAAACTGGCGTCGTCAGCAATGGTGCGCAGCAGTTCGTTCACGTCGACGTAGTCGTCGCCAGCCATCATGGCGCCCGACTCCATGCGGGCCATGGTCAGCACTTCGCCCACCAGCGCGTCGAGTCGCTGCGATTCGCGCTCGATGCGATCCAGCGCCGCGCCCACAGTCTCCGGCTGCCGGCGCGCCAGCTCGACCGCCACTTCCAGACGTGCCAACGGCGAACGCAACTCGTGCGAGATGTCGTGCAGCAGCCGATCGCGGGTGGCAGCCAACTGGCCCAGCCGCTGCGCCATGCTGTCGAAGTCACGCCCCAATTGGCCCAGCTCATCGGCTCGACGGGTGACTTCGCTGCCGATGCGGGTATCCAGCCGGCCTTCGGCCAAGGCGTCGAATCCGGCGCGCAGACTGCGGATCGGACGAGCCAGGTTGCGGGCCAGCAATGCCGAAAAGAGCAAGCCCGCCACCACGGCCATGATCGCCATGATCATGCGGGCGTCCTGGATCGGCACGAACGGTGGGCGGCCAGGGCCACCGCGCCGGGGCCCCGCCGGCGAGAAAACCAGCAGTCGTCGGCCATCACTGGTCGTCGCGGCTCGCGCCGGACCATCATCGGGCGAAGCCTCGACCCAGTTCCGCGCCAGTTCCAGCGCGCGAGAAGGCACCGGACGGCCCAGCAGATCATGCCCTTCCTCATCGACCACAAGCGGCGGCTCGCCGCGCGAATGCGGCCAATTGCGCATCAGTTCGGCTTCGCGCGAAGGCTCGGCATGGGTCAACGCCAACGCCATGGTGGCAGAGAGAAAATCCGCACGGGGACCGATGGCGAGCGCGTTTTCCCTGGACCGCGCTTCCTGGTAGATGGTGATACCGACTGCCACGCCCAAGCCAAGCAGGAACAATGTCAGCCAGAATCCGAGCAGGATCTTCCAGAACATGCGGCCCATCTTTGGCGTGCGCATCATGCCACCAGCAACTGAAAGCCTGCGCCACGGACGGTCTGGATCGGAGAGCGGCCATCGGGCAGCAGGCCGAGCTTGTGCCGCAGGTTGCTCACATGAACGTCGATGCTGCGGTCATAGCGCGCGAGGTCGCGCCCCAGCGCCGACTGGGAAAGCTCCTGCTTGCTGACTACACGACCGGCGCTCCGGACCAGGGCTTCGATCAGGTTGAACTCGGTGCTGGTCAGTTCCAGCGGTTCGCCGTTCCATTCGGCATGACGCTGCTCGGGGCGCACCGTCAGTTGCCCGCACACGAGCGGCTGCGCGGCGGCGGCCACGTTGCGGGCCGAACCGGCGCGACGGAGGATGGCGCGAATGCGCGCCACCAGCTCGCGCGGCGAAGAAGGCTTGGGCACATAGTCGTCCGCCCCCAGCTCAAGTCCGACGATGCGATCGATGTCGTCCCCGCGCGCAGTAAGCATGACGACCGGTACGCGGCTGTGCTGGCGAATCTGGCGCAACGCGTCGATGCCGTTCATGCCGGGCATCATCACATCCAGGACAATCATGTCGTAATTGCTGGCGAGTACGGCGGCCACACCATCCTCGCCGGTGTGCACGGCCTCCACGTCGAAACCTTCCATCGACAGATATTCCTTCTGCATGGCGCAGAGTTCGACGTCGTCATCGACAAGCAATACACGGGGCATTCGAAAACCTCCAGGAACCTCTAACACAATGAAACGTCACAGCGCTCACCGACAATGCCCACGGAGCAAGGCGCCCGGATACAGGCTGGACCGGCTCCGGCCCACCCAATGCAACGCGGGACCATTGCCGCCGAGCCGACACCCATGACGTTTCATTGCGTTAGACGTCCGAATCAAAATGTGACTCTTTTCAATACGTTGCGCCATCATACGGCCTCGCCACACGGCACCACAGCGGACTTTCGTTTCCTTACCCATCTTTACGTGCCTTAACACCCGCTGCACGGCACTTGACATTACTTGCAGGCAAACTTCGCTTCAAACCCAATACAGGAACACCCCGTGAGCTTTTCGCCCAGACTCCGACTCGCAGCCACGACACTGGCGCTTGGCGCCGCGCTGGCCGGCTGCGTGACCGTCGGCCCGGACTACATGCAACCCAACGCGGCAACGTCCGCTGACTGGTACAACCGTCAGGCCGGCATCACCCGGACCGCACCGGACGCTGCGACGCTTTCCGAATGGTGGCATCAGTTCGGCGACGGCACGCTCGACGCGCTCATCCAGCAAGCGTTCGCCGCCAACCTGGATATCGCCTCCGCCCAGGCGCGCCTGCGCCAGGCCCGTGCGCAGCGCGGCGTGCAGGCAGCGCAGGACTGGCCGACGCTGGATGCCAGCGCCAGCGGCCGTCGCAGCGGCAGCCGCACCGACAACGTCAGCACGGTGGGCAACCAGTACTCGGCAGGGTTCGACGCAAGCTGGGAAGTCGATCTGTTCGGCGGGCGCCGGCGCGCGCTGGAATCGGCCGACGCCAGCGTCGAAGCCGCCCAGGCGGACATCGACAATGTACGCGTCTCGCTGGCGGCGGAAGTGGCCACCAACTACATCAGCCTGCGCGGCTATGAAGCCTCGCTCGCCAGCACGCGCGCCAGCCTCGCCACGCGCGAAGAAACATACCAACTGACCAACTGGCGCGGCCAGGCAGGGATCGCCTCGGCCCTCGACGTGCGGCAGGCGCAGAGCAATGTGGAACAGACGCGAGCGTCCATCCCGGCCATCGAACGCAGCATCGAAGACAGCAAGATCGCGTTGGCCGTCCTGCTGGCCCGCCCGCGCGCCGAACTCGACGCCCTGCTCGCAACCACCGGCGTCATTCCGCAAACGTGGAACGCGCTCGCGGTGGGCATCCCTGCCGACACGCTGCGCCAGCGGCCGGACGTGCGCGCGGCTGAACGTCGGCTGGCCGCGCAGACGGCGCAGATCGGCGTGGCCGAAGCCGCCCGCTATCCCAGCTTCACGCTGGGCGGCAGCATTGGCGTCGCAGCCCTGACGCCGGCCGGACTGTTCTCGGCCGACACCATCACCAGCAGCATTCTCGGCAGCCTCGTCGGCAACGTGTTCGACGGCGGCCGCGCAAGACAGAACGTCGAAATCCAGAACGCCGCGCAGGAACAGACGCTTGCCACATACCAGGCGACGCTCAACCAGGCGGTGGCCGACGTGGAAAGCGCCCTGAATGCCTACGTCAAGACGAGCGAACGGCTGACCAGTCTCGTGGTCGCGGTCGACGCCGCGCGCGAAGCCTCGCAACTCGCGCAGATCCAATACACCGCTGGCGCCACCGACCTGCTGACGGTGCTCGACGCGCAGCGCACCGAACTCTCGCTGGACGACCAGTTGGCGCTGGCGCAGACCAACCGCGCCAATACCGTCGTGCAGCTCTACAAGGCCATGGGCGGCGGCTGGCAGACCGCACGTTCGACCAACGAAGCAATGAATCAATCCGGAGCCGGATCGCAATGAGCAGCAACAACAACGTACAGGAAGTGATCAAGGGCACGCACGGCACGTCGCCTCGCAAGAAGTGGCTGCGTCGCGGCATTTTCGCGGCGGTCGTCGTGGTGATATTGGGCGGAGGCCTCTATGCGCTGACCCATCGCAAGCCGCCGGCACCGACCTTCACGACAGCACCCGTCAAGCGCGGCGACGTCGCCACGACCGTCACCGCCAGCGGCACGCTGCAGCCGACGACCAAGGTCGACATCGGCTCGGAACTCTCCGGCACCGTCGCCCGCGTGCTGGTCGACTACAACGACCGTGTCACCAAGGGCCAGGTCCTGGCAGTACTCGACACGCGCAAGCTGGACGACACCATCGCGCAGGGTCGCGCCAATGTGCAGAACGCACAGGCCAAGGTCGAGCAGGCGCGCGCCGATGTCGAGCAAGCCAAGACGAATCTGGCCCGTCTCGAAAAGGTGGCGCAACTGTCGGGTGGAAAGCTGCCTGCCGGCAGCGAACTGGACGACGCCCGTTCAGCACTCGCCAACAAGCAGGCTGCACTGTCCTCGGCCCAGGCCAGCGTCGTGCAACTGTCGGCCGTGCTGCGCACCAACGAAACGGATCTGACCAAAGCCAGCATCAAGTCGCCCATCAACGGCACGGTACTCACGCGCAGCGTCGAGCCCGGCCAGACAGTGGCGGCTTCGCTGCAAGCGGTGACGCTGTTCACCATCGCCGAAGATCTCGCCAAGATGGAACTCAACGTAGCGGTCGCCGAGGCCGATGTCGGCCAGGTCAAAGAGGGGCTGCATGCCACCTTCAACGTGGATGCCTACCCCACCAAGAAATACAACGCCGTCGTGCGGCAGGTGCGCTATGGCTCGACGGTGACCGACAACGTCGTCACGTACTCGACAATCCTTACCGTCAATAACGACGACCTGACGTTGCGCCCCGGCATGACGGCGACGGCCGACATCGTCACCGCCGAAGCCACCAACGCTCTGGTGGTGCCGGCCGCCGCGCTGCGCTTCACGCCGCAGGCCGCCACGAACGCGGGCGGCCCGGATGGCAAGAGGAGCGTCTTGTCCTCACTGTTCCCGATGCCGGGTGGCATGAATCGCCCCAAGCAGGTCACGGCCACCGGGCGCCAGGCCAGCGACACCAGCGGCACGGTATGGGTGTTGCGCAACGGACATCCTGAGCCGATCCAGGTTTCGGTCGGCCTGACCGATGGCCGCTACACCGTGGTCAGCGGCGAGGGCCTCACCGAGGGCATGCAGGTCATCACGGCAGCCACGTCTGCCGCCGCGGGCGCCAAGCGATGAGTGACGGAACCTTCATCAGAATGCGCGACGTCACCAAGACGTACGGGCGTGGCACGGCAGCATTCCAGGCGTTGCGCGGCGTGAGCTTCGACATCCAGGAAGGTGAGTTCGTGGCGATCATGGGCCATAGCGGCTCGGGCAAATCGACGACCATGAACATTCTGGGCTGCCTCGACTCACCCACGTCCGGCGAATACGTCTTTCGTGGCACCCACGTCGAAACGCTCAACCGGGACGAGCGCGCCATGCTGCGTCGTCACTACCTGGGTTTCGTGTTCCAGGGCTTCAATCTGCTGGCGCGCACCACCGCGCTGGAAAACGTCGAACTGCCCCTGCTCTACCGCGGCATGCCCCGGCAGGAACGCCACGACGCCGCGCGCGAGGCGCTCGCTGCCGTCGGCCTGACCGGATGGGAACACCACACACCGGCCGAACTGTCGGGCGGCCAGATGCAGCGCGTTGCCATCGCACGCGCCATCGTTACGCAGCCGTCGGTATTGCTCGCGGACGAGCCGACCGGCAACCTCGATTCGGCACGCAGCGAGGAAATCATGGGCCTGCTCACGCAGCTCAATCGCGAGCGTGGCATCACCATTCTGATGGTGACGCACGAGCCGGACATGGCAGCCTATGCGCATCGCATCATCCGCTTCGTCGACGGTCTCGTCGCCGACGACGAGCGCGTCACCGGCAAGATGACGGAGGGTACGCACTGATGTTCTTCAACGCATTGCTCCTCGCCATCCGCGAGATCCGCCGCAACATGCTGCGTGCGTTCCTGACGGTGCTCGGCATCGTCATCGGCGTGGCCGCCGTGATCACGATGGTCACGCTCGGCAATGGCGCGACCAACTCGATCACGGCACAGGTATCCAGCCTCGGCAGCAACCTGCTGTTCGTGCGGCCGGGACGCGGCTTCGGCCCCGGCACGGGCTTTTCCGGAGCACCGAACTTCAAGCTCGAAGACGCCACCGCCATCGCCGAACTCGTACCCGGCGTGCGTGCCGTGGCTCCGACCATGACGCGCTCGGTCAGCACTGTTTTCATGCAGCAGAACTGGACCACGCAGGCCAACGGCGTCACCAATGACTACTTCACCGTGGGCAACTGGAGCATCGGCTCCGGCCGCGGCTTCACGGACGCCGAGCAGCAATCAGGCAAGGCCGTGTGCGTGATTGGCGCCACGATCCAGACCAAGCTGTTTCCCAATACCGACCCGATCGGCCAGAAGCTGCGCGTGCGCGATCTTCCGTGCGACATCATCGGCGTGCTTGCCCCCAAGGGCCAGTCCGCCATGGGCCAGGACCAGGACGACACCGTCCTGCTGCCGCTCAAGACCATGCTGCGTCGCGTGCTCGGGCGCACCAGCACCCAGGTGATCCCGAACATCTTCGTGTCGGCCAAGGACGGCTTCGATACGGAACAGGTCGCACAAGACATTACCAACGTTCTGCGCGTGCGCCGCAACATCCAGCCAGGGCGCGATGATGACTTCCAGGTCGTCGACACCAAGCAGATCGCCCAGACGCTGTCGACCACCACCAAGGTCATGACGACCCTGCTCGGCGCCGTGGCGGCAGTGAGCCTGCTCGTCGGCGGCATCGGCATCATGAACATCATGCTGGTGTCGGTCACCGAACGTACGCGGGAGATCGGCATCCGGCTTGCGATCGGGGCGCTGGAGCGCGAAGTCCTGCTGCAGTTCCTGGTGGAATCGGTGGTGCTGTCTTCGCTGGGCGGCATCATCGGCATCGTGTTGGCGCTGATTGCCTCGGCCGGGCTGTCGCAGGTCATGCAATTGCCGTTCGAATTCGATCTCCAGATCAACCTGCTGGCGTTCTGTTTCTCGGCCGCCGTCGGCGTGCTCTTCGGCTACGTCCCCGCCCGCCGCGCCGCGCAGCTCGACCCCATCGAGGCTTTGCGCCACGAATGACGGCACTGCCCGCGAATCACCTTTCGCGGGCGCCGTGCTGCCGGTCCAGCCAGACCTCCAGCCCCTGCGCATTCAGTTCGATATCCAGTGACAGCAACTCGATGACGGTCGCCGCCGGCAGCGGGCAATGGCGGCGGGCGGCGCGAATGGCATAGAGCGCGCCGAGGCGCTCAACGAGCCATGCATGGCGGTCAGGCTGCCCGTGCGAGTCATGCGCGAGCTTCACCATCTCGTCGATCTGCTCCATGAGTTCGCGGGAACGCGCTTCCACGCAATCCACGCGCCCGAAGTGCGTCAGGTACACGGCCTCGGCCGACAAGCCCACCAAACGCGCGATCGACGCCTTCAGCGCATCCGGATCGAACTGCACGGGCGAGGTGGTCGGAATGACGAAGGCGCCGTCTGCGCAGTCGGTCTCGCGGTATGAGATTCCAAACGTGTCGCCTGCGAACACCGCACGCGAGCGCGCGTCGAACATGCAATTGTGATGGCGTGCATGCCCCGGTGTATCCAGGCAGACGATACGGCGGCCGGCGAGCTCGACGACGTGGCCATCGGGGGCTTCGATCACCCTGTCCGCCGGCACGGGCACCAGTTCGCCGTATGTTTCGCGCATGGCCGCTTCGCCATAGACAGCCGTCGCACCAGCAGTCAGCGCCGTCGGATCGATCATGTGGCGCGCGCCGCGCGGATGCACCACGAGCTGCGCATTCGGCAGATGCTGCATGAGCGCCCCCGCTCCGCCGGCATGATCGAGGTGCACGTGGGTCAGGATCACCCAGTCCACGGCTTTCACTGAAAGGCCCCGGCTTTCAAGCGCCTCCAGCAGACGCGGCACTGCCAGCGCCGTGCCGGTGTCGACAAATGCCGCACGGCCGTTTTCGACAATCAGGTAGCTGGCGTCGAAGTGGTGGCGCAGCAGTCCTGTGTCGATGGCGTGGATGCCGTCGCCATAGTCGATGACCTGTTCTTGCGAGTGCTCCATGTTGGTCCTTGAGCGAGAGGATGCCGACTACCTTACTGGCCACGAGTAATCGCCACAATGCGGGGATTTGGCAGCTTCGGATATTTCCGGGCGGCTACAATTGGCGGTTTGAACCCTGGAATTGTCATGACGCACTCTGCCCGCCGTCGTTCGATCCTGCTGGCCGGCATGGCCGCCCCGCTCGCCATGGTTTCGCGTACATCTCTGGCCGCCAGCGTCGAAAGCGAGCTGGCCGCGCTCGAATCGACCTCGCAGGGCCGGCTTGGTGTGTTCGCGCTCGACACGCGGCGCGCGCACCAAATCCGTCATCGGGCGGACGAGCGCTTTCCCCTATGCAGCACCTTCAAAGTTGCGCTGGCGGCGGGCATTCTCCATCGCAGCGCGACCGAACCGGGCCTGCTCGAGCGGCTCGTCCGCTACACCGCGGCGGACCTTGTCACTTATTCGCCGATCACGGAAAAGCGCCTCGCGGAGGGCATGAGCGTCGGCGCCCTTTGCGTAGCAGCGATGCAATACAGCGACAACGCCGCGGCCAACCTGCTCATGAAGGAACTCGGCGGGCCGGCGGGCGTGACAGCGTTTGCCCGCGCGCAAGGCGACACCGTCTTTCGCATCGACCGATGGGAACCCGAGCTCAACACCGCCGTGCCCGGCGACGCTCGCGACACCAGTTCCCCAGCCGCCATGGGCATGCTGCTTCACCGCTTTGCCTTGGGCACTGCGCTGCCGGCCGCGCAACGGGGGCAATTGATCGAATGGCTGCGCGGCAACACAACGGGTGCCGCGCGTATCCGCGCGGGCGTGCCAAAGGACTGGATCGTCGGCGACAAGACCGGCTCGGGCGACTACGGCACCACCAACGACGTGGGCATCCTGTGGCGCCCGGATGGCAGCGCCGTGGTGCTGGCGGTGTATTTCACGCAGCCCCGCAAGGACGCCGAGGCGCGCAGCGATGTCGTGGCCGCCGCCGCACGGATCGTCGCCAAGGGGCTGGACCCGGCCTGACCGGCCCCAAGCGGGGCGGCGGCCGCTCGATGGCCGGCGTATAATCGCGGCTCCCATGCGGCCTCGACCGGACCCGATCCGTCGAGGCCGCTGAATGTCTGAGCCGGAAAAACAGCCGTGAATCCTCATCTCGAGAGTCTTCAGCCCTATCCGTTCGAAAAGCTGCGTGCGTTATTCAACGGCGTCACGCCGCCCGATCTGCCGGCCATCCGCCTGTCGATCGGCGAACCGCAGCACGCTACGCCGGCCCTGATCCGCGACCGGCTGGTCGACACGCTTTCGGGCCTGGCGACCTACCCGACCACGGCGGGCATCGACTGCCTGCGCGAAACCATCGCCGCCTGGCTGCAGCGCCGCTATGGGTTACCGCAGGTGAATGCGGCCACGCAGGTGCTGCCCGTCAATGGCTCGCGCGAGGCGCTTTTCTCGTTCGCCCAATGCGTCGTGGACGGCAGCCGCCCCGAAGCGCTCGTCGCCTGCCCGAATCCGTTCTATCAAATCTACGAAGGCGCCGCCTATCTGGCCGGTGCCCGCCCGGTTTTCCTCAACCAGACCGAAGAAAACGGCTTCGGGCTCGACCTCGACAGCCTGAGCGCCGCCGAATGGTCGCGCGTGCAGTTGCTGTTCGTCTGCTCTCCGGGTAACCCGACCGGCCGCGTGCTGGACCTTGATGAATGGAAGACGCTGTTCGAGCTCTCTGACCGTTACGGCTTTGTGATCGCTTCGGACGAGTGCTATTCCGAAATCTACTTCGAAGAAGGCGCAGCCCCCATCGGCGCGCTCGAAGCCGCCCACCGATTGGGCCGCGACAATTTCGAGCGGCTGGTGGTGTTCTCCAGCCTCTCCAAACGCTCCAACGTGCCGGGTCTGCGCTCGGGCTTCGTCGCTGGCGATGCGGCGATCCTCAAGCGTTTTCTGCTCTACCGCACCTACCATGGTTGCGCCATGAGCGTACCGGTGCAGGAAGCCAGCATCGCTGCGTGGAACGACGAAACACACGTGATCGAAAACCGCCGCCTGTACCGCGAGAAGTTCGCCGCGGTGGTGCCGCTGTTGCAGGGCACGCTGGGCGTGAGCATGCCGGACGCGTCGTTCTACCTGTGGGCGCGCACGCCCGGCGACGACACCGAATTCGCCCGAGAACTGCTCGCTCGCACCAACGTCACGTTGCTGCCCGGCCAATATCTGGCACGCGAAGCACGTGGCATCAATCCCGGCCGGGGCCGCGTGCGCATCGCGCTGGTCGCCGGCATCGATGAGTGCGTCGAAGCGGCGCGCCGTATCGCTGAATTCTCTCGTTAAGACCCTTCATTTAGAGGAAGACCATGAACACGCAAGACCTTGAATCGATCATCAACGCCGCGTGGGAACGCCGCACCGAAGTCAGCCCCGGCAAGATCGACGCCGAACTGGGCAAGGCCATCCGCCACGTCATCAATGAATTGGATACCGGCCGCCTGCGCGTGGCCGAGAAGATCAACGGCGAATGGGCCACTCACCAGTGGCTGAAGAAGGCGGTGCTGCTGTATTTCCGCACGCACGAAAACGCCGTCATCGAATCGGGCGACCTGAAGTACTTCGACAAGGTGCCGACCAAGTTCGGCCAATGGAGCGAATCGCAATTCCGTGACGCCGGTTTCCGCGTGGTGCCTTCAGCCGTCGCGCGCTACGGCTCGTTCATCGGCCGCAATGCCGTGCTGATGCCCTCTTACGTGAATATCGGCGCTTACGTCGACGAAGGCACGATGGTCGACACTTGGGCGACGGTCGGTTCGTGCGCGCAGATCGGCAAGAATGTGCACCTGTCGGGCGGTGTCGGTATCGGTGGCGTGCTCGAACCGCTGCAGGCGAACCCGACGATCATCGAAGACAACTGCTTCATCGGTGCCCGTTCGGAAGTCGTCGAAGGCGTGGTGGTCGAGGAAAACTCGGTGATCTCGATGGGCGTATACATTGGCAAGAGCACCAAGATCTACGACCGCGCGACCGGTGAAGTCACCTACGGGCGCATTCCGGCCGGCTCGGTGGTGGTGTCGGGCAACCTGCCCAGCGCCGATGGCAAGTATTCGTTGTATTGCGCCGTGATCGTCAAGCGCGTGGATGCCCAGACCCGCGCCAAGACCTCGATCAACGACCTGCTGCGCGACTGATCGCGCAAGGCGTGCCGGGGCCGTGGCTCCGGCACGGGTGGGCGCTGTCGCCATGGCAGTGCCCGCGCGCGGGCGACAAAGCGCCTCGACGGCGCGACAAACAGAATGGCCCGCAAAGGGCTCAGAGAGACAAGGAGCGCCCGCATGATCTTCGACAAGCTGTTCCAGCTGATGGCCGAACGCAAGGCGTCGGACATCTTCGTCTCGGCCGGCGCACCGATCCACATCAAGATCAATGGCACTGTCATCCCCATCAACCAGCAGGTGATGGAGCCCTCGGTCATCCAGCGGATGGCCTACGAAATGATGACGCCCGAACAGGTCAATCGCTTCGAGCAGGAACGCGAGATGAATCTGTCGTACGGGCGTCGCGAACTGGGCAACTTTCGCGTCAATTTCTTCTGGCAACGCAGCAGCATCGGCATCGTGGTGCGCTACATCCAGGGCGAGATCCCGCCGCTCGGCTCGCTCGGCCTGCCGACGGTGCTGGGCGACATCATCATGGAAAAGCGCGGGCTGGTGCTAGTGGTGGGCGCAACCGGCTCGGGCAAGTCGACCACCATTGCGTCGATGCTCGACCATCGCAATACGCACCGCTCCGGCCACATCCTGACAGTGGAAGATCCGATCGAATATCTCTTCCGCCACAAGAAATCGATCGTCAACCAGCGCGAAGTCGGCTTCGACACGCATAGCTGGCACGAAGCGCTGCGCAACGCCATGCGACAGGCGCCGGACTGCATCCTGATCGGCGAAATCCGCGATCTCGAAACGATGAAGGCTGCCATTGCGTACGCGCAGTCCGGCCACCTATGCCTGGCGACGATGCACGCCAACAACGCCTATCACGCGCTCAACCGGATCGCCAACTTCTTCCCGCTGGAAAATCGCTCGCTGCTGTACCTCGATCTGTCGGTCGCCCTGCGCAGCATCATCTCGCAGCGACTGGTACGCCAGCCCGACGGCTCGCGCGTGCCGGCAGCCGAAATCCTCATGAACACGCGCCACGTCGCCGATCTGATCGAGAAAGGCCTGTTCAGCGAAATCAAGGAGGCAATGGAGCAATCCCTCGCGCCCGGGTCGCAGACTTTCGAGCAGGATCTCTATCGCCTCTATCGCGAAGACGTCATCACGCTGGAAGAAGCGCTCACCAACGCCGATTCGCCCACCAACCTGTCGTGGCTCATCAATAACGCCGCGCCGCCCACAGCGCCGATCGCGGTCGCGCCCGAAACCACGCGGCTGGCGGATTTCGAGCCAGAGGAAGAAGACGGCGCCTCGTTTGCCTCCTTCACCCTGCACATGGAAGAAGATTCGCGATAAGGCTTGTGCCTTCGCGTGCCCCGGCCCGTGATGCCGCAATCACGGCTGCCGCCGCCCGCCGTGTGACACGCCGCAACAGCCTGCGTTGGCGCGCAGGCCTTTGCAGGTGCTAGCATCCGCCCCGCAATGCGAATCCAGCACATCCGCCAACATTTGCGCGACCTCGGCGCCAAGCCCGCTCACGAACAGCGAGTTCTGCGCGCGTGGGCCAACGGCCAGCCGCTCGACGCAGGCCCGCGCGCGGCGGAACACGTACTGCCTCTGCGCGTGCGTGAAGCGCTGCCGGCCATCGCCGCCGACCTCGCCGGACTGGCCGGCATCCATTCGGAACACCCCGCCGAAGATGGTTCGGCCCGTCTGCTCGTGCAGCTCAGCGACGGCCAGACGGTAGAGAGCGTGCTGCTGCCGCGCGATGGCGTGTGCGTTTCGAGCCAGATTGGCTGCGCGGTCGGCTGCACCTTCTGTATGACGGGGCGCGACGGGTTGCTGCGCCAACTCGGCAGCGCCGAGATCGTCGCGCAGGTTGTCCTCGCGCGGCGGCAGCGACCAGTGAAAAAGGTCGTGTTCATGGGCATGGGCGAGCCCTCGCACAATATCGACAACGTGCTGGAAGCAATCGACTTCCTCGGCACGCTGGGCGGCATCGGCCACAAGAATCTGGTGTTCTCGACGGTGGGCGACCATCGCGTCTTTGAACGCCTGCCGCAGGGCCCCGTCAAGCCGGCGCTCGCCTTGTCGCTGCATACCACCCTGCCCGATCTGCGGGCACGACTGCTGCCGCGCGCACCGCGTATCGATCCGGCCGAACTCGTCGAACGCGGCGAAGCATACGCCCGTGCGACGGGCTACCCGATCCAGTACCAGTGGACGCTGCTCGAAGGCGTCAACGACAGCGACGAAGAGCTCGACAACATCGTGCGATTGCTGGCGGGCAAGTACGCCATCATGAACATGATTCCGTACAACACGGTGGATGCCCTGCCCTATCGCCGGCCATCGTGGGAGCACGCGCGCGACATCGCACGGCGGCTGCATCAACGCGGGGTACTCACCAAGTTGCGCGACTCCGCCGGGCAAGATGTCGAAGGCGGGTGCGGGCAGTTGCGCGCCCGCGTCACCGCACAGGACCCAGCACTCGCCGCACGCCCGGTCACGATCCAGACCCGGCGCGCGGCGCGCAACTGACGGTCACGCCGGGAGGGCGCTGCGACGCGTGCTCCCGGGCATGCGACTCAACGCCCCATGCGCTTCTTCCACGCGGGATACTCTTCGTACAGCAGCTTTTGCGGCCAGGTGCCGTACCACGCGTACCCCGTGCGGCGCTCGTGCGTGATATCGGAGTACTTGTCGACGCGGCGCCCATCTCGATTGGCTAGCACGATGCTGTTGTCCTTGAGATCGTAGAAACGCCCCCACAGCGGCCCGGCGGATGCGTCCTGCACCAGCACGCGATCGGTGGTCGCGGTGTGGAACGGATAACGGATCGGTTGTTCGAGCATGACGGTGTCGATCTTCCAGCCGACCAGCTTGGAGCGATCGAACCAGCTCATTACGCCTTCGATGGACTTGATCACTTCGGGCGACGGGTCGGGGATGCTCAGCAGGTAGCGCGCCATCTCGACCGATTCCTGCGACACGATCGACGGCAGTTCGAATGAACGCCCCTGTGCGGGTTGCAGCGTGCGCAGATCATATTGCCCGGCCCATCCGGTCAATTGGCCGTTCTGCACCACTTGCAGCTTGAGTACGCAGACGTCGCCACGTTCACGGGCCTCGCCCGCCCGCTGCCGCGTCGCCGCGTCGAGCGAACTGAACGGCTCGCTGCCGCTTTCCATTTTGCGTAACGTGCGCAACACGCCGGAGGTCACTTCGTCGGCAAAGGTGATATCGCCATGGTAGGGCTGCGTGCCCGGTACCGTGTGGGGCCAGCCGCCGCAGTTCTTGTTCTGCATGCGCAGGATGTACTCGAAGCCGCGCAGCGCGGCGTCTCGGTAACGGGCCTCGCGCGTCTGGTCGTACGCCGCGAAAAGGTATTCGACTTGCGTATAGACGTTCCGATTGTCAAAACTGCTTTGCGAGTTGTACTTGTCACGCCATGCGTAATCGATTTCGTCCTGCGACATGATGCGGGCCGGGTCGCGGTTCTCGATCCAGCCGCCGTTGTTGCGCTGGAGAAGGACGATGTTCTCGGCGATGCCGACGATCTGCGTCGGCTCGTAGCGGGCGTAGCGTGTACCGTTACGATCGCGCCAGTGCTTGATGCCGTCGGAAAAACCATCCAGCGGAATAGCGCGGTAGTTCTTCTGGAGTTGTTCTGCGGTCAGTGCAGGCCCCGAAGGCTGGCCGGCGCAGCCGGCAGTCAACAGGGCCGCTGCCAGAATGGCGATGCGGGTCGTGCTCATGTGTCTCCCGTTGTTGTTGTGGCGGGCGAACCCGCGAAAAGCCGTCACATTCTAGAGATGAAACGCTAGAACCCGTACGATTTTCGTCGCCACACGGATCGCCGACGCGGATTGGGCGCGAGCGTGCAATGCAGCCTCAGGCTAGAATCCGCCTTTCGCCTCAAGCCCCACCCTCCGCCATGCAAGACCACGCACAACAAAGCACCCTCGATCTCGCGCAGGAGTTGATTGCGCGCCGCTCTGTCACGCCTGCGGATGAAGGCTGCCTGGAGATCATTGCGCGCCGCCTCGAAGCGATCGGCTTCACCTGCGAACGCATCGACAGCAACGACGTGTGCAACCTGTGGGCGCGACGCGGCACGGCTCGTCCGGTGGTCTGCCTGGCGGGCCACACGGACGTGGTGCCCACCGGGCCGCTCGACCAATGGCATAGCGAGCCCTTCGCGCCTACCGAGCGCGACGGCTATCTGTACGGTCGCGGCGCGGCCGACATGAAGACTTCGCTCGCGGCTTTCGTGACGGCGGTGGAGCGCTTCGTCGCTGCCAACCCCGATCACGCAGGCTCGATCGCGCTGCTGCTTACCTCGGATGAAGAAGGCGTGGCCACCGATGGCACGACGCGCGTGGTCGAAGCGCTGCGGGCGCGTGGCGAAGCCATGGACTACTGCATCGTCGGCGAACCCACCTCCGTGGATCGCCTCGGCGACATGATCAAGAACGGCCGTCGCGGCTCGCTCAACGGCACGCTGAAGATCCACGGCGTGCAATGCCACATCGCCTACCCGCACCTGGGCCGCAACCCGATCCATCAAGCCGCACCGGCGCTGGCCGAGCTGGCGGCAACCGAGTGGGACAAGGGCAACGAGTATTTCCAGCCGACGAGCTTCCAGATTTCGAACATCCACGCCGGCACGGGCGCCAACAATGTGGTGCCGGGCGCGCTGGAATTGCTGTTCAACTTCCGCTTCTCGCCTGAATGCACGGCCGAAGGGCTGCGTGCCCGCGTGCATGAAATCCTCGATCGCCACGGCCTGGAGTACTCGCTGGAATGGAGCTTGTCCGGCAATCCGTTCATGACGCGACGCGGCCGCCTGGTCGATGCCGTCCTGGCGGGCATCGAGGCTGCGACCGGCGTGCACGGCGCCTTGTCGACCACGGGCGGGACTTCCGACGGCAGGTTCATCGCCACGTGGTGCCCCGAAGTCGTCGAGTTCGGGCCCGTCAACGCCACCATCCACAAGATCAACGAGCGCGTGCGCGTGGCCGACATCGGACCGCTGTCCATCGCCTACGAACGCGCCATCAGCCACCTGCTTGCCGAGTAAACGCCATGAGCCACACACACGAACACGACCACGAATGCGACGAAGACTGCGGTCACGACCATGGTCATGAGCACTCGCATTCGCCAATCGATGAACTGGTCACGGTGCGCGACCTGATCCGCTATGCGGTCACGCGCTTCAATCGCGCCGGGCTCTACTTTGGCCACGGCCTGCAGGACGCCTACGACGAAGCGGTCTATCTCGTACTCCACACACTGCACTTGCCGCTGGACCGCCTCGATCCGTTCATGGATGCGTGCATCCCGTCGGATGAACGCGCCGAAGTGCTGGAGAAGATCGCTCGGCGCGCTGACGAGCGCATCCCGATGGCATACATCACCAACGAGGCATGGCTGGGCGACTTCCGCTTTTACGTGGATGAGCGCGTGATCGTGCCACGCTCGTATTGCGCGGAACTCATGGAAGAGGGCTTTTCGCCGTGGATCGCGCATCCGTCTGACGTCAAGCGCGCACTGGATCTGTGCACCGGCAGCGGCTGCCTGGCCATCCTGATGGCGCATCGCTTCCCGGATGCGTTGATCGATGCAATCGACCTTTCCGACGATGCGCTCGACGTCGCCGCGCGCAACGTCGACGACTATGGCCTGAACGATCAGGTACGGCTCATCAAGTCGGATGTGTTCGCCGCACTGGGCGATGAGCGCTACGACCTGATCGTCAGCAATCCGCCCTACGTCACCACCGAATCGATGGAACGCCTGCCGGACGAATATCGCGCCGAGCCCGAAATGGCACTGGCGGCCGGTGACGATGGACTGGATGTCGTGCGCGTGATCCTGCGCGAAGCCCGACGCCACCTCACTGACGACGGCATCGTGGTGGTGGAAGTCGGCCACAACCGAGATCTGGTCGAAGCCGCATTCCCCGAGCTGGAATTGGTGTGGCTCAGCACCGAGACGGAAGACGACAAGGTCTTCCTCGTGCGAGCCGATCAGCTACCGGAATAGCAATTGCACGGGCGGCATGCGCCGCCCGCCATACGTCACGTCACCAGAGCGCTTGCCCGACGGAGGATCAGTCGCCCATCGCCCCCGGGGAGATCCCCTCGCCGCCACCGTGGAAGATGGCGCCCCAATCTTCAGACGACGAAGACGAAGAAGACGAGGACGACGCCGGGGCAGCCGAAACCGGCTCGCTCACCGTGGTGGAGCGCGAACTTTGCGCACGCACGTCGGACGTAGCAACGGGCGTCATCGTCGTGCGGCCGCCCGGCGCACCCGCGGTTTGCGGCGGGATGTCGGCGCGCAGCGTATCGGCCACGTTGCGACCATTCACGCGCACCACTGCGGTGGCCGTGCCTGTGGCATCGACCCCGACCGGCTCGACCGAGATCGTCCCGGCATCCAGTGCCATTTGCAGTTTTTGCTTGGCGTGGTCGCCGCCGGCGGCCAGTGCGCCGGGCGGAATGCCCTGGATGCGGAACTTGCGCCCTTGATGGAAGAAGGTCTCGCCATCGACGGCGTACGCGCGATCGGGGACGTTGCGCGCTTTCACCTCGGCGGCGGCGCCAGCAGCGGGCACCGCAGTGAGCGCGTTTTCCTTGATCGGGCTGGTCTGCAATGCGGGTTCAGGTGCGGGCGCCGAGGAACATACGCGCTTGTTGGTGTAGCCCTTGCTCGTTTTGACGCGCACCGTGCGGCACTTGGCCGCCGATGTGCTGGCCTTGCCGGAATTGGCAGCGGCCTTGGGCGTCGACTTGCTGGCGGACTTGGATTTTGACGGAGTCGCACTTTGCTTGGTGGAAGCCGGCGCGGCCTTTTTGGTCGTAGCGCTCGCCTTCGACTGCTTGGCCGGCGCCGCCTTGTTCTGCTTCGAGGTCGCAGCCTGCGCGGCGTACGGGACCGAAACGGTCACCGTACCGAACACAGCTAGCGTTACCTTGACGAACAAGGTCTTGAATTTGGGATGAAATTTCATCGGCAGTGATGATCTGCAAACAGATGAGGCAGAATGCGCCCCGGTTGGATCGGTATTTTCGCATCAAACGGCTGTGGCCGCCGCTGATCTGAATGCGACAATGTGTAATTACTCAACGGGTACATGAACGCGTAATGGTCAAGGTATTCGGCATCAAGAACTGCAACACCATGAAGAAGGCGTTCGACTGGCTCGACGCCCACGGTATCCCTTACGATTTCCACGATTACAAGAAGTTCGGCATCACCCAGCAGCACCTCGCCGCCTGGGCTGCCCAGATCGGCTGGGAACCCCTGCTCAACACACGCGGCACGACGTGGCGTGGCCTCACCGACGCGGAACGGACAGGGGTCGATGAAGCACGTGCCATTGAATTGATGAGCGCCAAGCCGAGCCTCATCAAGCGCCCCGTCATCGAACATGACGGCAGGATACTGGTGGGCTTCGATGAGGCCGCTTATCTTAATGAACTGGGAGCCTGAGATGCGAGACGCCGTTCAACGCTTCCTGCTTGAAGACATCGATATCCGCGGGGCCGTGGTGCGCCTGTCGGACAGTTGGCGCGAGATGCTGACCGGACGCGACTACCCCGCTGCCGTGCGCGCGCTTTTGGGCGAGATGTGCGGCGTATGCGCCATCATTGCCACCAACCTCAAGCAGCCGGGGCGGCTGACGTTCCAATTGCGCGGCCACGGCATTGTGCCGTTACTGGTGATCGACTGTTCCGAAAGACTCAATCTGCGCGGTTTCGCGCAGAGCGAAGATCACGTCCCGGCGGAAGCCGGCCTGCATGAGTTGCTCGGCGACGGCAACCTGCTCATGACGCTGGACGTTGCGGGTGCGCGTCAGCCGTACCAGAGCTTCGTGCCGGTCGAAGGCGACACCATCGCCAGCGTGTTCGAACACTACCTGGCCCAATCGGAACAACAACCGGCGACGCTGGTTCTGGCTGCAACCGACACCCAGGTGGCAGGGCTGTTCCTGCAGAAGCTGCCGGGGGCCGACCTCAAGG
Source organism: Uliginosibacterium sp. sgz301328 (assembly GCF_041807905.1). Classification (NCBI taxonomy): domain Bacteria; kingdom Pseudomonadati; phylum Pseudomonadota; class Betaproteobacteria; order Rhodocyclales; family Zoogloeaceae; genus Uliginosibacterium; species Uliginosibacterium sp. sgz301328. Next base: position 24,793 of record NZ_JBGVSA010000017.1, on the reverse strand, counting down.
ACCAGGACGGCTGGAATCGGGTGCGCCAGCTTGCCGTAACACTGAAGTCAGAAGAGTTGCTGGCGTGCTCGGCGGAAGAATTGCTGCACCGTCTCTTCCACGAAGAAACCGTGCGCGTCTTTGAACCGCGCGCGGTCAGCCACGATTTTCCGCCCGACTGGGAGAAGGTCAGCGACATGCTGCGTTCGCTCGGCCGCGACGAAATCGAACGCATGCTTGCCGAGAATGGCGAGATCATCATCCGCGATGATCTATCGAACCTCGAATACCGCTTCTCGCCTGAGCAAGCGCGGGCTTTGTTCGAAGCCAACAAACCGACCCTGCATTGAATTGAGCACACGGAGGTGGGCGCCAGGCGGCCCCACCCGAGCGTGATGTTCAGCGCTCGTCCCGCAGTTCGACCGGCGTGTCGTCGTGATCGCCGTGCGGGTGGCGATCATAAGCGCGGACGTAGACCTCGTCCGACTGTTTGATGAGCCGTTGCGGCATGGCGAGATTGCGGCGCTCGGTTTCTTCGGTGAAATACACCAAGGCCCGCACCATGCGTGCGTAAAGGCTGTTGTCGAGTCGGAACCCCTGTTCGCAGAGATATTCCTCGATCTCTTCAAGCGAGGCGTGAAGAAGACTGTAGCGGACGGTCAGCGTGGCAACATGGCCGCCAGGCCCCACCTCGACATGCTCCAGCCGCCCCAGCAGCTGGGCGGCATGCTCGAGAGCGTTCGGCTCGAGATGCAACTCGCGGCAACGAAGGTCGCTCCCCGCGCCCTCATGGGGAACCTGCAGGCGGCGTCCCGCCAGACGATACGTGGTTTCGGGTCTGAGCATGCGTATCTCCTCGCATCGAGCCCGCCGGACCGAGCGGGCGCCCCAAAAGCAATCGGGGCAGCCCAAGGGCCGCCCCGAATCGTCCTGCCAGCGATTACTTCTTCGCGGCGTCCGGCTTTGCCACCGGCGCCGAAGCATCGGTCGATGCCTGCGCCAGCTTGCTCTGCGCCACCGGCGCGCCCTTCAGGAAGTTCAGCGCCTGTTCGAACTGGAAGTCACCCTTCCCGCCGAATTCGAACTTCGGCGCCTCGATGCCTTCCTCTTCCGGCTTCGCCTTGTCGGCCGGCTTGGCCGCCGCACTCTTGTCCTGAGAAGCCTTGGCTGCCGCCTCGGCGGCCTGAGCGTCTTCAGCCTTGCGCGCGCCGGCGGTCGGGTCGAGGGTATTGGACAAGTGGTGATCGAGGTCAGCTTCGCGCAGATACTTGATGCGGTTGCCCTCGGCCGACTCTTCCACCACCACGTCCGGCGTAATGCCGAGCAACTGGATCGAGCGGCCCTTCGGCGTGTAGTAGCGCGCCGTGGTCAGCTTGACGCCCGTCGTCGCCGACAGCGGGATGATGGTCTGCACCGAACCCTTGCCGAACGACTGCGTACCGATGATGGTGGCGCGCTTGTAGTCCTGCAGCGCACCGGCCACGATTTCGGAGGCCGAAGCCGAACCGCCGTTAACCAGCACCACCATCGGCGCTGTCTTCCACGCAGCCGGAGCGCCCTTCAGCACGTCTTCGCGATCGCCACGAGCGTAGTCGTCGGGGGATGCGAAGTACTTGCGACGCGAATCGTCCGTGCGGCCATCGGTGTAGACCACCAGCGACTTGGGCGGCAGGAAAGCTGCCGACACGCCGACGGCGCTATTGAGCAGGCCGCCCGGGTCGTTGCGCAGATCGAGCACGATGCCCTTCACCGGACCTTGCTTGTAAATCTTGTCGAGTTGCTTGGCCATGTCGGCCGTCGTGTTCTCCTGGAACTGGGCCAGGCGAACGTAGGCGTAACCATCGACATACTTGGAGCGCACGCTCTGCACGCGGATGACTTCGCGCGTCAGCGTGACTTCCAGCGGCTTGGACTCGCCCTTGCGCACCACCGTCAGGGTGATGTTGGTCTTGGGCTTGCCGCGCATGCGCTTGACGGCGTCGTTCAGGGCCATGCCCTTGACCGGCGTGTCGTCGAGCTTGACGATCAGGTCGCCAGCCTTGATACCGGCACGGAAAGCCGGGGTGTCTTCGATCGGCGAGACGACCTTCACGAAGCCGTCTTCCATGCCGACTTCGATACCCAGCCCGCCGAACTCACCCTTGGTACTTACTTCGAGGTCCTTGAACGCGTCGGCGTCCAGGTAACTCGAATGCGGATCGAGTCCCGAGACCATGCCGCTGATCGCGCTGCCGATGAGCTTCTTGTCATCGACCGGCTCGACGTAATTCTGTTTGATGGAATTAAAAACGTCAGCGAGATTGCGCAGCTCTTCGACCGGCAGTGTGCTGGCGACGTCACGCTGCGCGTTGGCCGACAACTGAAGGCTGATCAGGACGCCAACGCACACTCCACTGAGTACCAGGCCAACTTGTTTCCACTTGCTGCTCATTTTGGCTCCATGCCATGTCACTGCACGATCTCGGGCTGCCGTGCTCGCTCACTGTTGGGGGACTAACGCCCGGCCACCCATCTTGCGGGGTCCGAAGGCTCCCCGCGATACCGGATTTCAAAGTATAAACCCGATTCTTCCGCACCACCGCTGGCGCCCACCGAGGCAATGGTTTCCCCGGTTTTCACCAGTTGTCCGGGCGTCTTGTACAACGATTCGTTGTTGCCGTAAATCGTCATGTACCCGTCGCCGTGGTCAATGATGATGAGGTTACCGAACCCTCGAAGCCAGTCAGCATACGCGACGGTACCGCCGGCCACCGCGTGAACTTCTGTGCCCTGTGCGGAGCGGATGAATACACCCCGCCAGCTCGTGCCTCCTCCTGCCCTTGGAGCACCGAAGCGTCCAGTTAGTTCGCCCTTCACCGGCCAGTGCAGACGCCCCTTCAGGCGGCCGAAATCAACGTCGGGGCCGCCGGCCTGGGCCACCGTCTCGGCGCGGCCGACCACGGGCTCGCCGGCCGCCTTGGGCGGAGTACGTCCCGAAGACGACTGAGCGGTCGCCACGCTCGACGTGCTGGAAGAGGAGCGGCTTGCCGCCGCGGCCGCCGCAGCGGCCGCCTTGGCACGGGCAGCAGCGGCCTTGCGGGCAATCTCGTCCAGCCCTTTGATGAGCTTTTCCAACCGCGCCTGGTCGCGCTGCAGCGAGGCCATCTCGCGCCGCTTGGCGCGCAGTTCTTCACTCGCCTGCGCCAGAATTTCACGTTGGCGCTTGCGCTCTTCTACCAACTTGTCCTGCTCGGCCTTGCGCTGGCCTTCAAGTTCGGCGACCTGTGCGCGCTCTGCCTCGACCAGCGCGATCACCTGCTGCAGGTTCTTCATGGCCACACGCGCTTCGTCGATGGCCTGCGCGCGCTGACGGGCGATCTGTTCGAGGTAATACGCGTCTCGCGACAACTGGTTGGGGTCATCACCCGACAGCAAGCGGCGTGCACCAGCCTGTCCGCCTTCGACGTACATGCGATAGATGACGTCGCCCAGTTGCTTGCGCTGACGGGCGATCTCGGCCTCCATGCGGCCTTGCTCGGCCTGCAGGCGCTGCAATTCGGCCTCGCGCTCGGCTTTGGACTGCGTCAGTTCGCGCAACCGGCGCTGGGCATTCGACACCGCGCGCTCGGCGCCGGCCAGATCGCTGGCCGCGTCGGCGCGGGTTTCTTCGCCACGCGAAATATCGCGCTGCAACAACTTGATCTGATCTTGCAGCGACTTAAGTTCATCGCGCTTGTCGTCGGCGGCGGCGGCCTGGGCGGTGGACATGAAAAGGCTCGCGCCGGCACAGAGTGCAAGCAGCGCGAGCCTTTGACTGCGGAGGCGCAATCCGATCACGCCTTGGCTTTGCCCTGGTTGGCCACGGCATTCATGGCCGCAGCGATCGCTTCGGCGTCGCCCAGGTAATAGTGCTTGATCGGCTTCAGATCGGCGTCCAGCTCATACACGAGCGGCTGAGCCGTCGGAATGTTCAGCGCCACGATGTCGTCGTCCGACATCTTGTCCAGGTACTTGATCAGCGCGCGCAGGCTGTTGCCGTGGGCAGCGATGACCACACGCTTGCCGCTCTTGACGACCGGTGCAATGGTGTCGAGCCAGTACGGAACGAAACGGGCAACGGTGTCCTTCAGGCATTCAGTGCGCGGGAATTCCTCGTTCTTCATGCCGGCATAGCGCGGATCGTTCAGGTTCAGGCGTTCATCGCCTTCTTCCAGCGCGGGCGGCGGAACGTCGTACGAACGACGCCACACCAGCACCTGATCGTCGCCGAACTTGGCAGCGGTCTCGGCCTTGTTCAGACCTTGCAGCGCGCCGTAGTGACGTTCGTTCAGGCGCCAACTGTGCTCCACCGGAATCCACAGCAGGTCGAGCTCTTCCAGAACGGCGTTGAGCGTCTTGTTGGCACGCTTGAGGACGGAGGTGAAGGCCACGTCGAAGCTGTAGCCTTCTTTCTTGAGCAGCTTGCCGGCGGCGACCGCTTCCTGCACGCCCTGTTCGGTGAGGTCCACATCGGTCCAGCCGGTGAAGCGGTTTTCTTTGTTCCAGGTGGACTCGCCGTGACGCATCAAAACGATCTTGTACATGACATTCGCCTATTCAGATAAACACAAGAAATAACAATAACGGGGGACTACCGCCGGATCCGCTGCGCCATTGGACGCGCTGCCCGGCCAGGGCCGGAATCATTCGCGCCACCCGCAAGGCAGCCAAGACAAGGCAGGCGCGAAAAAGGTGAAAGGTGGTATTGTATCGGATGTACTTTTTCCACAGTAGAAACGGCTCAAACGTCGATCAGAAGTTTTGAGCCTCCTTACCCCCGCCATGGAATTCATTCTTCAGAACTATATCTGGATCGCTCTGGCCCTGCTCAGCGGCGGCTTGCTCTTCGCCCCGCTCATTCGTGGCGGCAGCGCTTTTGGCGTTTCCCCGTCCGACGTCGTCACTTTGATCAATCGCAAAGATGCGGTGATCGTCGATGTCCGTGACCAGAAAGAATTCGAAACCGCGCATCTGGCCAATGCCCGTCATATCCCTGCGGCGGAACTTGCTGACCGTAGTGGGGAACTTGCCAAGTTCAAGAACCGTCCCATCGTCGTCGTGTGCCAGAGCGGCACGCGCGCCGGCTCTGCCGCAGCCAAGCTGCGCAAGGCCGGTTTCGAGCAGGCGGTGACGCTGGACGGTGGCATCAAGGCCTGGCAGGACGCCGGCCTGCCGGTCGCCGCGAAAGCCTGACCGGCGCCGCGTCGCATCAGTCGTTCTAGAAGCAGGAAGTCAAAGTCATGTCCGCGCAAACCAAGGTCCTCATGTATGCCACGGGCGTCTGCCCCTACTGCGTGCGCGCCGAACAATTGCTGCGCCGCAAGGGCGTGACCGAGATCGAGAAGATTCGCGTCGACATGGACCCGCAACAACGGGCCTTCATGATGGAGCGCACCGGACGCCGGACGGTCCCGCAGATCTTCATCGGAGAAACCCACGTCGGCGGCTGCGACGACCTGTACGCGCTCGAACACGAAGGAAGACTGGACGCGCTGCTGGCCGGCCAGTGATCACACCAACAATCATCAACAAAAGAAACCACACCATGGAACAGAACGAACAGCCCGTCTTCACCATCGAAAAGCTCTACATCAAGGATCTGTCGATCGAAGTGCCGGGCGCGCCGCAGGTCTATCTCGAGCGCGAAACGCCGAGCATCAACGTCGAACTGTCAACCGGCGGCAACCCGCTGGAAGAAGGTTTCTTTGAAGTCACCGTGACGGTCACCGTCACCGCCAAGGGCGCTGAAGACAAGACCGTGTTCCTGGTCGAAGTGACGCAAGGCGGCGTGTTCCAGATCCGCAATGTGCCGCAGGAAACCATGGAAGCCCTGCTGATGGTGGGCTGCGCCAACATCCTGTTCCCGTACGCCCGCGAAGCCGTCTCGGACGCTGTCACCCGTGCCGGCTTCCAGCCCGTGCTGCTGGCTCCGGTCAACTTCGAAGCCATGTACGCCGCCCGCCAGCAGGCCGGTGAAGGCAACGGCGCCACCGCCATCCAGTAAGCAAACGATCATGCGCAAGATGCTTCCACGTCTGGCGCTCGCGGGGGCCGGGCTGCTGCTCTCGGCGGCGGCCAGCGCCCTCGACATCCATGAAATGGGCGGCAACGCCATCGTCTATGACGCGGGTTCCGTCCAGGCCAAGCCCCAGTTCATTCTTCTGCGCGGCACACCGGTCGAGCAGATCGTCACCACCGACAAGTGGGTCAAGATCCGCGAAGCCGGCGGTGGCATGGGCTGGGTCGAACGCAGCCAACTGGTCGATCGTACCCACGTCATCGTGACAGCCGCCGTGGCCGAAATCCGGCGCGCGCCGGACGCCAACGCTCCAATCGTATTCACCGCCCGCAAGGACGTTCTGCTCGATGTGGCAGACAAGCCCGCGTCCGGATGGGTGAAGGTCCAGCATGCGGACGGCCAGAACGGCTACGTCCTCGTGCGCTCCGTCTGGGGACTGTAATTTGAGCCGCATTACCATATTCGGCGCGGGCGCCTGGGGCACCGCGCTCGCCATCACCTATTCCGCCGCGCACGACGTCGCACTGTGGTCCAACGACGCCGTTCATGCGGGTTTGGTGCGGGGCAGTCGAACGAACGAACGCTTCCTGCCCGGCGCGTCGATTCCGGACACCGTGCGCGTCGAAGCCGACATCACGGCAGCCTGTGAAGGCATGGAACTGGCCATCATCGCCACGCCCGTCGCCGGCCTGCGCGAAACCTTGCAGCGTCTGTACGACCTGGCGCCGCACGTGCCTGTTCTGTGGGTCTGCAAAGGCTTCGAAGCCGCGACCGGCAAGCTACCCCACCAGGTGGTCGCCGAAGTGTTGGGCGACACCGGCTACGGCGCGCTGACCGGGCCCAGCTTTGCGCAAGAAGTCGCACAAGGCCTGCCCTGCGCCATCACGCTGGCTTCCCCCGACATCGAATTCGCCCGCGACTGGGCGAGCAAGCTGCATCACAACCGCTTGCGCCTGTATGCCAACGACGACGTCGTCGGCGCCGAGGTCGGCGGTGCGGTCAAGAACGTGATGGCCATCGCCGCCGGCATCTCGGACGGCCTGGGCTTCGGCCTGAACGCCCGCGCCGCTCTGATGACGCGCGGTCTGGCCGAAATCGCCCGCCTGGCCGAAGCGCTGGGCGGCCGCCGCGAAACCCTCATGGGGCTGGCGGGCATGGGCGACCTGATCCTGACCTGCACGGGCGATCTGTCGCGCAACCGGCAGGTCGGCCTGGCGCTGGCCGAAGGCCGCAGTCTTCCGGACATCCTGCGCAACCTTGGCCACGTCGCCGAAGGCGTGCTGACCACTCAGGTTGCCGCACGCCACGCGGCCGATCTGGGTGTGGACATGCCGATCACCCGCGCCGTGCATGAAGTTCTCGGCGGCCGTATGGCGCCCCGCAGCGCCGTCGAGCAGTTGATGGCACGCGACCCCAAGGTCGAATAAGCCTCGACACTCCCGTCCGGGCAGGGCCGCCGCTCTGCCCATTCCACCCTCTCCCCTTCGCCGCGCCCCTCCGCAAACCCGCGCCAGCCCTGGCGTTCGCACATATCGAGCCTTGCAGGCCAGAAGACCCTGCAGAGCCCCCATTCCCTGCCGTTGACTCATTCAGCCCAATGGACTCGGGCCGAAACACATTTTTAAAGATTTGCCTCTGGCGGCCGTAAGCGAGATCAACCGGCCATTGCGGCCAGTGAGAAACGCTCCCGTCATACGAGCGACCGTAGAGTCGCCAACGTCGTCGAAGGCACCGCCCGACGACCAATGAGTTCCTTGAAATCAGTGTTCGCGCACTTGAAGACGGACAAGAACATGAGCATCACGCCCATCACCCGACAGTTGCCACCGACGACGACCGAAACCGCACCTGCAACGCAGGAAACGCGTGCCGCCACGGCCGCCGCGACAGCCGCAGTTGCCGCATCGACGGCCATTTCGCGCGAAACGGTAGCCCAGGCTGTCAACGACGTTCGCAGGAATCTCGAAGCGGTGGCACGGAACCTGCAATTCTCGATCGACGAAGACACCGGCCAGACCGTCGTGAAGGTGATCGACTCCGACACGCACGAGGTCATCCGGCAGATTCCTAGTGAAGAGCTGCTGAAGCTCGCGCACGCAATGGACCAGTATTCCGGCCTGTTCGTGCAACAAAAAGCCTGAATCGGCCCTACTTAGGGACAGCAAGGGAAGACGCACCATGGCATCAAGCTCAACGGGCACCATCACATCGACGGGTCTTGCCTCCGGCCTGCCGATCGACTCGCTGGTCAGCAAGCTGATGGCGGTGGAGCAACAGCCCATCACCACACTGCAGACCAAAGAGGCCAGCTACAAGACACAGTTGTCAGCGCTCGGCACCCTCAAGGGCGCGCTGTCGAGTCTGCAGACGGCGGCCCAGGCAATCAATACGGCGTCAAAACTTGCCGCCTTCACGGCAAAGGTTGCCGACACGACGGTAGCTTCTGCCTCTGCCAGCGGCTCGGCGGCGGCGGGCAGCTACTCGCTGGAAGTGACCCAGCTCGCCCAGGCCCAGAAGATCAAGACCGGCAGCTATGCCAGCCTGACCAGCGCCGTCGGTTCGGGTACGCTCAGCATCCAGACTGGATCGGTTGGACAAAACGGATTCGAGGCGACGAAGACCGTCAACATCACGTTGTCATCGCCCAAGAACACCGTGCAGGACCTGCGCGACGCCATCAATTCATCGGGCGCTGGCGTGACCGCCACGTTGGTCAACGATGGCGGCGATACGCCCTACCGCCTCGTGCTGACCGCCAAGGACACCGGCACAGCCAACGCCTTCAAGCTCTCCGGCGTCGACGGCCTGGATTACGACCCGTCGAACATCGCCGGCTCGTCGCTCACGCAGATCCAGGGCTCCAAGGACGCCAAGTTCAAGCTCGACGGTATCGATTTCGTGAAGTCGTCGAACACGGTCACCGACGCTGTCGACGGCCTGACGCTCAATCTGTCGAAGACCAACGAAGGTTCGCCGACCACGCTGACGCTGGCACGCGACGCCTCGGCGATGAGCGATAAGATCTCCGCCTTCGTGCAGGCCTACAACCAGGCGATCCAGGTCATGCGTTCGCAGACCTCGTACAACGCCGACACCAAGACCGCCGGCACGCTCAACGGCGACAGCACGGTACGTTCGATCACCCAGCAATTGCGCTCGGCGATGAGTTCGACAGTCACGGTCAATGGCTCGGCGGCGTATCTGTCGGACATCGGCATTACCACCGCCGTCGACGGCACGTTGTCCATTGACAGCACCAAGCTGACCGCAGCGCTCACGGACAGCAAGAAGGACGTTGCCTCGATGTTTGGCAAGGTCGGTGACAACAACGGTTTCGCGGCGCGCATCGACAATCTCATCACCAGCATGACGGCCGACGACGGCATGCTCACCGCGCGCACCAACGGTATCAACTCGACCATCAAGACGCTGGACGCGCGCATCGAATCGATGACCAACCGGCTCACCTCGATCGAGGCGCGCTATCGCGCCCAGTTCAACGCGCTCGACTCCACGCTGTCGAGCCTGAACAGCACCAGTTCATATCTCACGCAGCAGTTGGCCACGCTCCAGACCAACTACACCGGCCAGTCTTCCTAAGGATCGGAACAGAACATGTTTGCACCGCAATCTCCCGCAGCCGCATATGCCCGTATCGGTGTCGAAACCGGCGTGACCACGGCCGATCCTCACAAGCTGGTTCTGATGCTGTTCGACGGCGCCCTCCTGTCGATCAACAGCGCCGCCATCTCCATGACGGCTGGCGACGTGCCGGCCAAGGGCCGCAACATCACGCGCGCCATCGAAATCGTATCGATGGGCCTGAAGGCCAGCCTCGACATGGAAGCCGGCGGTGAGCTTGCCGAACGCCTCGGCCACCTCTACGACTACATATGCGAACGTCTGCTGCTGGCCAATGCGCAGAACAATGAAGGTGCGCTCGCGGAAGTATCGCGTCTGCTGGGCGAACTGAAGGACGCCTGGGAACAGATCGGCGGCAGCGCCGCGGAGGCGGCGGCATGATCGACAAGCTGGCTATCTACGAACACATGGCTACGCTGACCGCCCAGATGGTTGCCGCCGCGCAACAGGCGGACTGGGATCAGCTCACCGAACTCGAACACCATGTCGGCGCCATGCGCGACCAGCTCATCGCCGCCGACCGCGTCGCAGTGGTGCCGGAGGCCGACGAAACCCGTCGCGCCCGCAAGGTCGCGCTCATCCAGCGCATGCTGGCCGACGACCGCGAAATCCGCCGCCACACCGAGCCGTGGATGGAGAGCGTGCGCACGTTGCTGGCCGGCAATGCGCGACAGCGCAATCTGCGCACGGCCTACAACCTGGGCTGAGCGACCGGGCCGGTCGCAGGGGGCAGGCGCATCATGATTCCAACCGATCTCGCCAGTCGCCTGCGCCTGCTCATCGCGGCCACCGTGCGGCCGCCCGAGGCGGTTGCCCCCATTCCCGACAACCTGCTGGAAGAGTCGGCCGCCGACACCTTCGATCTGCGCAGCGGGCAGCGCTTCGCCGCGCAGATCCAGGCGCCATTGCCGGATGGCACTTTCCGTGCGCAGGTCGCGCAACACAGCCTGCGGCTGGCCTTGTCATTCCCCGCCCGCGCGGGTGATCTGCTCGAACTCGAAGCGGTCGACACACACGACGGCGTGGTCCACGCCCGCCTTGCCGACGCCGACGACGCGGTTGCCCGCCCGACCATTTCGCCAGCCGGCCGCATGATCGGTCAATTGCTGGCAGGCCGCTGGGGCCCTCCGCAACCCGTGCAACTGTCGCGCGGCGAACCGATGCTGCCTGCGCCTCCGCGCGCCGGCGCCGAACTCGCGCCGGTGCTGCGCCAGGCCGTTACGCAAAGCGGCTTGTTCTACGAGTCGCATCAAGCGCAATGGCTCAAGGGCGAACTGCCCCTGCCCAATCTGCTGCAGGAACCGCAAGCGCAGGAAGGTTTGCGCCAGCTCGCACTGCACGCCGCGCCCGAGCAACTGCAACGCCTGCCCGACCAGGTACGTGACGCCCTGCTCGCCATGCGCCAACGCGATCCCGAGGGCAACGCGGCAAGTCCAGCGACGCGCTCCGCCGCCGAATCCATTCACGACACACCCGACTCATTGCAGGCCGCCGCACGCGAAACACTCGCCGTGCCCGATCGACTCATGCCGGTCGTACATCAGCAACTGGAATCAATGGCTACGCATCATTTTGCATGGCAAGGCCAGGTGTGGCCGGGACAGACCCTGCAATGGGATCTCTACGAACCCGGCGAACGCGACGCGTGCAACGCGCAGGATGAAGAAATCCACGGCTGGCGCAGCACGTTGCGGCTATCGCTGGTGCGCCTGGGCGGCGTCGAGGCGCGCATTACGTGGACGCCGGGAGGTGTGTCGATTCGCGTCGAGGCAGCGGAGGCCGACACAGCCGACACCCTGCGCGCCGGGCAAGAGAAACTCGCCGACGCCATGGCCGCGGCGGGGGTTCCACTCAATAGCCTGTCGGTGGCCCACCATGCTGTGGGATAAGCCGGCCCCGCGCGGCAAGGCCGTTGCGCTGGCCTATCGCGCCGGCGAAGGCGCCCCGCGCGTGGTCGCCAAAGGGCAAGGACTGATCGCGCAGGAGATCCTCGATCGGGCGCGTGCGTCCGGTGTGTACGTACACGAATCGGCGGAGCTGGTTAACCTGCTCATGCAAGTGGACGTCGACCAGCACATCCCGCCGCAGCTCTACGTCACCATCGCCGAGTTGCTGGCGTGGCTGTACGCACTGGAGGCCGGAGTCCCGGTGCCGCCGCCCGGTGCTATAGTTCCGCCGGCTCAAGAACGACCCCAAGAATATTCATAATGAGTACCGCCTCGGCACCCGGCCCGGAGTTGCTTCGCGCCGACGACTATCAGCAGTATCTGCTTCACGAGAAGCGGGAGATCGCGTTCGTCCTCCGCCAGCTCGCCGCCAAACATGCCAACGTCACCGCCTATTTCGGCGACAGCACGCGCATTTTGCCGACCAGTGTGATCGCACTGACCGAGGGCGACAGATCGATCATCGTCGATCTGTCGATCGACAAGGACCTGAACGCCGCGGCGATCCGCGCCGGGCGCCTGCTGTGCATCACCGCGCTGGACAAGATCCGCATCCAGTTCCCGCTCGAAGACATCGAACAGATCGAATACAACGGCCAGCCCGCACTGCAAGCGCCGCTGCCCGACCTTCTGCTGCGGCTGCAGCGCCGTGAGCACTATCGTCTGGCGGTATCGCTCAACAACGCGCCCGCCTGCCGTATCGTCATCGATGCGGCCACGAGCGAGCAGATCGAAGCCCGCGTGCTCGACATCTCTGGCGGCGGCATGGCGCTGCAATTGCCGACCACCGCCTCGATGTTTTCCTTCGATGCGGAGTTCACCGATTGCCGCATCGACCTGCCCGATCACGGCATCATCACCACGCGCCTGCGCGTGCGGAACGTGATGCGCGTGCATCAACCGAACGGCACCGAGACCTTGCGGGTGGGATGCCAGTTCCTCGCGCTCGCCACACCCGAGTCGAACGCCATCCAGCGCTACATCCTGCGCGTGGAACGTGACCGTAAGGCGCGCGGACTCATCGACTAGCAGCGCCGATGTCGCCTTCGCGGCGATTCTCGATGCCGCTCGTGGCAAGACCGACGGCGCGCTGAAGTGATAAGGTTGCGCTTTTCGCGCCACCTGGATTCCCCATGAGCCTGGAACAAGACATCGCCAAAATCGCTCAGCAAGAACAAACGCTGCGCTTCGAGAAGTTCGACAACACCACCGCATTTGAACTGGGCCTGCGCCTGAAAGCAGCAGCCGAAGCGCGCGGCAAGGCGGTTGCCATCGACGTGCAGCTCAATGGATTCCCGCTGTTCTTCTACGCCATGCCGGGCACCTCGCCCGACAACGCCGACTGGATCCGCCGCAAGCGCAATGTCGTCACCAAGTGCCATCGCAGCTCGTACGGCGTGGGCCTGCGCATGCAGAGCCTGGACACCAGCTTCGCGGAACGCTACGGCGCGGCGGTGGCCGACTACGCCACGCACGGCGGCTGCTTCCCGATTTTCGTGCGAGGTGTCGGCTGCGTCGGCACGGTCGCCGTGTCGGGCCTGCCGCAACGCGAAGACCACAACCTCGTGGTCGCCGTGCTGGCCGAATTGCTCGGTCAGTCGTACGACGAACTCAAGCTGGCGGACGAATGATCATGCGCGCCGCGCTCGCTGCCCTGCTGTGCGCGCTGCTCGGCGCGTGCTCCACGCTCATGCCCCAGTCGACACAGCGGGCCAACGTCTCGCTCACCGACGCCGACAGTGGCACCGACCGCTTCGTGAAGGCGGGCGACATCATCGAGATCAGTCTGCCCGCCAGCCGCACCACGGGCTTCGCATGGGGTTTCGTCGCCGACGCGGCCACCACGGTGGTCTCGCTGGGGCAACCGCAGTACGTGCAGGACGCTGGCAGCGGCGTCGGCCGGGGCGGTGTGGAGAAATGGCGTTTTCGCGCCAATCGCGCCGGCACCCAGACGCTGAGATTCGAGTATCGCCGCCCCGCGGACCGCGCGACGCCGCCGTCGCGCACGGCAAGTTTCAACATCCGCGTCAATTGACTGCTCTGCCCGGCGCCAAACCGCGCCGGGCACTCCATCCGCGCCATCAATTGTGCTGATGGGCTGGCGATGAACGTCCGACTGCCTTAGCATCCCGGCTTTCGTGTGCATTCCGTCGTCCATGACTGCCCCCTCCACCGCCACCGAACGCGCCAACGCCACCACGCGTTACCTATGGCTGTCCGTCATCGCTGCGGTGGCGACCATCGCACTCAAGTTTGCCGCCTGGTGGTGGAGCGGATCGGTCGGCCTGCTATCGGATGCGCTGGAGTCCTTCGTCAACCTGGCTGGTGCGGCTTTCGCGCTGGGCATGGTCAGCGTCGCGCGCACGCCACCGGACGAAGATCATCCCTTCGGCCACAACAAGGCCGAGTACTTCTCCAGCGGCTTCGAAGGCACGTTGATCTTCGCCGCCGCCATCGCCATTCTCGTGACAGCGGTGCCACGCCTGTGGAATCCGCCCGCACTCGAATCCCTCGACATCGGTTTGATCTTCTCGGCCATCAGCACGGCACTTAATTTTGTCGTCTCGCGCGTGCTGATGAACGCCTCGCGCCGCCTGCATTCGATCGTGCTCGAAGCCGACGCCCGCCATCTGATGACCGACGTGTGGACCTCGATCGGCGTCATCGCCGCGCTGTTCGGGGTGATGGCCACAGGCTGGCGCTGGCTCGACCCGGTGATCGCCATCGCCGTGGCGCTGCACATCATGGTCGAAGGCGGCAAGCTGATGCGCGCCTCGGTCAACGGGCTCATGGACCTGGCTTTGCCGGCAGCCGACATCGAACGTATCGACGCGGTGCTCCACGACTACGCGGGTCACGGCGTTCGCTTCGAACACCTCAAGACACGTCGGGCCGGCAGCGAGCGATTCGTCAACCTCAACGTACTCGTGCCGGGAGACTGGCGAGTGGATCGCTCGCACCAATTGCTCGACGAAATCGAAGACAGCATCGCCCGGGCGCTCGGCGGCGCGCAGGTCACCACGCATCTCGAACCGCTGCCCGGCCACTGAATCGGCGCCGCAGGTGCGCCTGGAGGCCGGATTCCGATAAAATCGCGTGATGCTCTACAAATTCGCACGGCCGTTCCTGTTCTCGCTCGACCCGGAAACGGCACACACGCTTGCTCTGTGGTCCATGAGCCACTTTGGCGGCTTCATCCGCTGCAACCCCATGCTGACCGACAAGCCGGTCCAGGTCATGGGCCTCGAATTCCCCAACCACATCGGCCTTGCCGCTGGCCTGGACAAGAACGGCGAGGCCATCGACGCGCTGGCCAGTTTCGGTTTCGGCCACATCGAGATCGGCACCGTCACGCCGCGCCCGCAACCGGGCAACCCGCGACCGCGCATGTTCCGCATCCCGAAGCAGCAGGCGATCATCAATCGCATGGGCTTCAACAACCACGGCGTCGACAACCTGGTCGCCAACGTGAAGGCAGCGCGCTATCGCGGCATCCTCGGCATCAACATCGGTAAGAACTTCGATACGCCCATCGACAAGGCCGCCGACGATTACCTGATCTGTCTCGACAAGGTCTATCCGCACGCCAGTTACGTGACGGTGAATATCTCGTCGCCGAACACCAAGAATCTGCGCCAGTTGCAGGGCGAATCCGAACTCGACGCGCTGCTCGGCGCGCTCAAGAGCCGCCAGACCGCGCTGGCCGACCAGCATGGCCGTTACGTACCGGTCGCGCTCAAGATCGCGCCCGACCTCGATGAAGCGCAGGTCACCAACATTGCCGACGCGCTGCGCCGGCACCGCATCGACGGCGTGATCGCCACCAACACGACGCTGTCGCGCGAAGGCGTCGAAAAGGAAAAGCACGGCGGCGAAACCGGCGGCCTGTCCGGCCTGCCCGTCCGCGAGAAATCCACGACCGTGATCCGCCAGTTGTCGCGCCTGCTGGCCGGCGAGTTGCCGATCATCGGCGTGGGCGGCGTCATGGAGCCTGAAGACGCCGTGGAAAAACTCCAGGCGGGTGCCGCACTCGTACAGCTCTACACCGGCTTCATCTACAGCGGGCCGGGGTTGGTGAAGGAATGCGTCGCCGCCACGCGCGAAGCGACACCGGCTTGATTCCGCGTGCCGCCGGCACGGTCGGACGCCACGCGCTACCCTGACACTTGAAACGGTCGCCGTGGCGCTCTTGAAGACATGACCCAATACCTGCTGCTCCTGCTCGGCGCGGTGCTCGTGAACAACGTCGTGTTCGTGCGCATCCTGGGCCTGTGCCCGTTCATGGGCGTCTCGCGCAAGCTCGAGACGGCCGTGGGCATGGGCGCGGCCACAGCATTCGTACTGACGCTCGGCTGTGCGACGAGCTACCTCATCGATCACTACATCCTGGTGCCACTGGACCTGGCCTACCTGCGCACACTGGCATTCATCGTCGTCATCGCGGCCATCGTCCAACTGACCGAACTGGTGCTGCAGAAGACCAGCCCGGTGCTGCACCAGGTACTCGGCATCTACCTTCCTCTGATCACCACCAACTGCGCCGTGCTGGGCATCCCGCTACTGTCGGTCGCCAACCAGCACAACCTGCTGCAGTCGATGCTGTTCGGCTTCGGCAGTTCGGCGGGTTTCTCGCTGGCGCTGATTCTGTTCGCCGGCATCCGCGAACGGCTCGAAGGCGCGGACGTACCCGCACCATTCCGTGGCACCGCCATCGCCATGGTCACGGCCGGGCTGATGAGCCTGGCCTTCATGGGCTTCGCCGGACTGGACAAGTTCCAATGACGGGGGCGCGCCGCTCATGCTGACCGCGCTGGGCGTCATGCTGGCGCTGGCGCTGGTCATCGGCGCCCTGCTCGGCTACGCCTCGATTCGTTTCAAGGTCGAAGGAGACCCGCTGGTCGACAAGATCGACGCCATCCTGCCGCAAACACAGTGCGGCCAGTGTGGATACCCGGGGTGCCGGCCATACGCGACAGCCATCGCCGGCGGCGAAGCGGACATCAATCAATGCCCGCCCGGCGGCGACGAAGGCATCCACAAGCTGGCTGATCTGCTCGGGCGCGAATACAAACCGCTCAACGCCGAAAACGGCATTGAAAAGCCCAAGGCCGTCGCCGTCATCGACGAAAACGACTGCATCGGCTGCACACTCTGCCTGCAAGCCTGCCCGGTGGACGCCATATCCGGCGCAGCCAAACAGATGCACACCGTCATCGCGCCGCTATGCACGGGCTGCGAACTGTGCGTGGCTCCCTGCCCCGTGGACTGCATTCGCATGGAAGAAGTGGGCGAGACCGTACAGAGCTGGAAGTGGCGCTACCCCGTGGTGCGCCTGAAACCGCAGGAGCGCGCCGCATGAACGCCCTGCGTCGACTGTTCTCATTCAATGGCGGGGTCAAGCCGCCCACGCACAAGAGCGATTCCACTCAGCACCCCATTGCGCAACTGCCGCTGGCAAGCGAGCTGGTCGTGCCGCTGCATCAGAGCATCGGCGGAACGCCCCGGCCGCAGGTCGAAGCCGGGCAGCACGTACTCAAGGGCGAGCGCATCGGCGCGGCTGACGGCAATGTGTCGGCTGCCGTGCACGCACCGACCTCGGGCCGCGTGACGGCGATCGAGCCGCGACAGATGCCGCACACCTCGGGCCTGTCTGCGCTTTGCGTGGTGATCGAACCCGATGGCGAAGATCGCTGGATGCCATTGGCGCCGGTGCCGTACCGCTCGCTGCCCGCAGACGAGTTGCGCGACATCCTGCGCGACGCCGGCGTGGTGGGACTGGGCGGCGCGGTGTTTCCCAGTCACCTCAAGCTGCGACCGGGACGCCGGGCGGCGACGCGTACGCTGGTGCTCAACGGCGCGGAATGCGAACCCTACATCACGTGTGACGATGTCCTCATGCGCGAGCGCGCAGCGGATATCCTGCGTGGCGCGCGGATCATGCGTCACATGCTCGGCGCGGAAGAAATCCTCGTCGGCATCGAAGACAACAAGCCCGAGGCCATTGCCGCCATGCGCGCGGCCGCTGCGGACATCGATGACATGCGCGTCGTCGTCATTGCCGTGCCGACGCGCTATCCGGCGGGCGGCGCGAAGCAATTGATCCGCGTGCTGACGGGCATCGAAGTGCCGCACGGCGAACGGTCCACCGATTACGGCGTGCAATGCTTCAACGTCGGCACGGCCTTTGCCGTGCATGAAGCGATCGATCTCGGTCGCCCGCTGGTGTCGCGCATCGTCACGATCGCCGGCAATGTCGACACGCCCCGCAATTTCGAAGTGCCCTTCGGCACGCCGATGGAGCACCTCGCGCGTCACGCCGGGCTGCGCGCCGATACCACGCACTTCATCATGGGCGGGCCGATGATGGGTTTGCGCATGCCGTCGTTTGGCGTGCCGGTGGTCAAGGCCACTAACTGCGTGATCGCCGCGACGCCGACGCTCTTCGCGCCACCGCAACCCGAGCAGCCCTGTATCCGCTGCGGCGACTGCGCGCGGGCCTGCCCGGCCGACCTGCAACCCTTCGAACTGTACTGGCACACGCGCGCCAGGAATTTCGGCAAGGCGCAGGAGTACCACCTCTTCGACTGCATCGAATGCGGCTGCTGCAGCTACGTGTGTCCGTCGCATATTCCGTTGGTCGACTACTTCCGTTTCGGCAAGAGCGAAATCTGGGCGCGCGAACAACAGAAGGCAGAAGCCGATTCCGCACGCGAGCGATTCGAATCCCGCAATGCGCGCCTCGAACGCGAAAAACTGGAAAAAGCCGAACGCCTGGCCGCCCGTGCGGCCGGAGCGCCGCGCGCGGCTACCGCGGCCGCGCCGACGGCAACCGATGCGAGCCCGGACCAGGACGCCAAGAAAGCACTCATTGCCGCTGCCATGGCACGTGCCAAGCAGCGTTCGACAGCGATGGCCGAGGCTCCTGCGCAGGCCGTCGCCGAGCCTGCTGCGCCACCGCCATCCGCGGAGGACACCAAGAAAGCGCTCATCGCCGCTGCGCTGGCCCGCGCACAGGCGCAACGAACTGCCGCTGCACCACGCAACACCGAAAACCTGACTCCCGCCCAGCAGGCGCAGATCGACGCAGCAGAAACGCGTCGCGCCGCTGGTCCCGCCACCACCGAAAAGGAACCCGATCAATGAGCGACATCGTCAACTGGGGCGTGCTCGGCTACGCCCGCATCGCCCGCCTCAATGTGCTGCCCGCCATCAGCCGCGCAGCCAACGCGCGCCTCGTCGCGGTGGCTTCGCGCGATCCGGCCAAGGCCGCCGAATGCGCGCGCGACTTCAAGTGCGAACGCACCTACACGCGCTATGAAGACCTGCTGGCCGACAAGGATATCCAGGCGGTCTACATTCCCCTGCCCAACTCGATGCACAAGGAATGGGCCATCCGTGCGATGGAAGCCGGCAAGCACGTGCTGTGCGAAAAGCCCATCGCCATGAACGCATCGGAAGCCCGTGAGATGGCCGAAGTCTCGCGCCGCACCGGCAAGTTGCTCATGGAAGCCTTCATGTACCGCTATACGGATCGTTCGCGCCGCGTGCGCGAAGTCATCGAGAGCGGCGTGCTGGGCGAAATCCGCCACATCAATGCGACCTTCCGCTTCCTGCTCGACCGGCCCAACACCATCAAGGCGCAGCCCGAACTGGGCGGCGGCGCGCTCTACGACGTGGGCTGCTACCCGGTGAACTTCCTCAGCCTCGTCACCGGCCGCACGCCGGTGTCGTGCCATGCGCTGGCCGAATACGAAAACGGCGTGGACGTAAACCTGTCGGCGGTACTGCAGTACGAGGACGGCCTCATCGCCAACATCCACTGCGGTTTCAACGCCTACGGCAAGACCTTTGCCGAAGTCATCGGCACCAAGGGGATGATGGAAGTCGCCGATACGTTCCTGGACTTCCGCGGCGGTATCCAGGTGTACGCCAAGGACGGCACGCGTACCATTCCGGTGGCCGAATCGGACCGCTACCGCGACGAGGTCGCCGACTTCTCGGCAGCCATCCTCGAAGGCCGCGAACCGTTGCTCACGCTCGACGAGACCATCCGCAACATGGAAGTGCTCGACATGATCCGTGCGCAATTGAAGGTCCCAGCCTGAGCGCCTGGAACAGCATGCCGGACCGCCGCAACTCGCCCTTCATCCGCAGCAGCGCCAGCGTCACCAGCGTGATGCTGCGCGTGATGCTGGCACTCGTGCCGGGAATCGCCGCATACGTGTGGCAGTTCGGCGTCGGCGTGCTGGTACAGATGGCACTGGCCACCGCCACCGCGCTGGCGTGCGAAGCACTCATGCTGCGCGCACGCGGCCGCCCGATCGGGCTGTACCTGGGCGATCTGTCGGCGGTCGTCACGGCCTGGCTGATCGCGCTGGCATTTCCGCCGATCGCGCCCTGGTGGATCGTGGTGGCCGGCACGGCTTTCGCCATCGTCATCGCCAAGCATCTGTACGGAGGGCTCGGGCAGAACCCCTTCAATCCGGCGATGGTGGCGTACTGCGTGATGATCGTCGCCTTCCCTGCGCTCATGTCGCAGTGGCCGGGCGTGCATCTCGGCGCCAGCGAGCAACTCGGCGCCATCTTCGGCGGTGCGGCGCGTGAAGTGGACGCCATCACCAGTGCGACGCCGCTGGACGCCCTGCGCACCGGCCTGCGCGAAGCCGGCGCGCACGCCAGTACCATCACGCGCGGCAGCGCTTTCGGCTGGGCCGGCGGACAGGGATGGGAGTGGATCGTTCTCGGCTACCTGGTCGGTGGCCTGTACTTGCTGCAACAGCGGCTGATCACCTGGCACGTACCGGTGGCCTTCCTCGCTGCATTGGCGGTCATCGCCGGGGCGTTCTGGATCGCCAACGATGCGCGCTTCGCCTCTCCACTGATGCACGTGGCCTCGGGCGGCGCGATGCTGGGCGCATTCTTCATCCTCACCGACCCGGTGTCGGGTGCAACCACACCACGCGGCAAGCTGATCTTCGCTGCCGGGGCGGCGCTCATCACCTACCTCATCCGCGTATTCGGCGCCTACCCGGACGGCATTGCCTTCGCCACGCTGCTGATGAACATCTGCGCACCGCTGATCGATCTGAAGACGCAGCCGCCGGTATTCGGCCACAAGGCCAGCGCACACAAGGATGACGCCGCATGAAGTCCCCCGGCGCGCTCACCCTGTCGACACGCACGGCGCTCATCATGGCCGTGTTCGCCATGGTGTTCACGGCGCTCATGGCGGGCGCCTATCTCGTCACGCGGCCGGTGATCTCGCGCAGCACCGAACAGGAAAAACTGCGCCTCATCAACGAAGTACTGCCGCCGTCCAGCTACGACAACGATCTGCTCGCCGACGTGCTCGCCCTCCCGCCCACGTCTGCGCTCGGGCTCGACAAGGGAGGCCACGTGTGGCGCGCGCGCAAGCAGGGCCGGCCGGTCGCGCTCGTACTCGAAGCGGCAGCACCCGATGGCTACGGCGGGCGCATCGCCCTCATCGTGGCAGTGCTGGCCGATGGCACGGTCAGTGGCGTGCGCGTCACGGCCCATCACGAAACGCCGGGTCTGGGCGATTACATTGACCCGAAAAAGGACAAGAACAAGTCCAGCCCATGGATCGAGCAGTTCGCCGGCATATCGTCGACGCAACTGCCGCTGGAACGCTGGACGGTCAAGAAAGACGGCGGCGACTTCACCTACAGGACGGGCGCGACCATCTCGGCACGCGCTGTCACGCAGGCCGTCGGCCGCGCCGTCAAATACGCAAACGACAATCGCGAACGCTTGTTCGCGCAAGGAACGCAGCCATGAGCGATACGCCAAGCCTGCGCCACATCGCGTGGAACGGCATCTGGACCAACAACACCGGCCTCAAGCAATTGCTCGGCCTGTGCCCGATCCTGGCTGTCTCGACGAGCTTCGTGAACGCGGTGAGCCTGGGGCTTGCCACCATCATCGTGATGGCGCTCTCCAATGGGGTCGTTGCGGCCTTGCGCGGATTCATCCCGTATGAGATCCGCATTCCGGTCTTCATCCTCATCATCGCCTCGCTGGTCACGGTGCTGGACCTGGCCTTCAATGCCTACCTGCATTCGCTGTATCTGGTACTGGGCATTTTCGTGCCGCTGATCGTCACCAACTGCATCGTGCTAGCGCGCGTCGAAGCGTTCGCGGCCAAGAACGTGCCGCTGGCCTCCGTCGTCGACGGCGCAGCCATGGGCGTAGGGCTCGTACTGGTGCTGGCGGTGCTCGGCGGCATGCGCGAGCTGATCGGCACGGGTGCGATTTTCAACGGCATCGAAATGGTCATTCCGGGTGCGACACCGCTGCAAGTGCTGCCGGCCGATTACCCCGGTTTCCTGCTGGCCGTGCTGCCGCCGGGCGCGTTCATCGCGCTGGGTTGCCTGATCGCGGGCAAGAACTGGCTCGACGTACGCGCCGCCCGCAAGACTCCGGCAGCCCCTGTCCCCATCGCGGAGACTGCCTGATATGCCTCGTCAGATGACCAAGGCGGAGATCGAAGAAGCCTTCCGGCGCTGGCATGCGGCCAATCCCAACCCGACGACCGAACTGGAATATGGTTCGCCCTTCCAGTTGCTGGTGGCCGTCGTGCTGTCGGCGCAGGCCACCGACAAGGGCGTGAACATCGCCACGCGCAAACTGTTTGCGCAAGCCCCCACGCCCGAGGCCATGGCCACGCTCGGCGAAGCCGGCATTGCGGAACACATCAAGACCATCGGCCTGTACCGCAACAAGGCCAAGAATGTGGCGATGCTGTCTCACCAGTTGCTGGAACGGCATGCAGGCGAAGTCCCGAACAATCGCGAAGCCCTCGAAGCCCTTCCCGGCGTGGGCCGCAAGACGGCCAACGTGGTGCTCAATACGATCTTCCGCCATCCCGAAATGGCGGTGGATACGCACATCTTCCGGGTATCGAACCGGATGGGCCTCGCGCCGGGCAAAGACGTGCTGGCCGTGGAACGCGCACTGCTGCGCCGGGTCCCCAAGGCGTACCTCGTCGATGCCCACCACTGGCTGATCCTGCATGGGCGCTACGTGTGCGTGGCCCGCAAGCCGCGCTGCGGGGCATGCATTGTGCGTGACCTGTGCCAATACCCGGACAAGACAGACGCGACCTGATCCTTCGGTCGCACACAGAGAGAAAACATCATGTTCAACCCCACCCGCGATGAAGCACGCCGCTTCATGATCGACGCCTGGCGCAAGTACCGCGAAAACCTGCCATTGACGCCGCTGGAAACGATCTTCGCCGAACTCGCCGTCGAGCACCCGGAATACCATCCGATCCTCGAAGACGCCGACGCGATGGACCGGGATTTCACGCCCGAAGACGGACAGATCAACCCCTTCCTGCATCTGTCGCTGCACCTGGCGATCCACGAACAGCTCTCCATCGACCAGCCGCCGGGGCTGCGCGAGGCCTACGATCTGTGCCTGGCACGCCATCACGGCGATCGCCATGCGGCCCTGCATGACGTGCTCGAATGCCTGGGCGAGACGATTTACAACGCACAGAAGAACAAAGCCCCCCTCGACGCACAGGCTTACGTAGAATGCGTCCGTCGCCGGGCTTGAGCCGGACAACAAAACCGGATTCCGCTCGTCGGATCACTCCAGCAATCAATCATTTGTCTGCGCGTCAATAGATCAAGCGCAAAGCACCGCGCTTCGTTTGCTCTATATCATCACGCCCTTCCGCGGGTAGCGATACGCGCGGGCGACATCAACGTCATCAACAAAAAAACACTCGGGGGTCTTGTGGCCAATCGCACTTCTTGCCTGCTGGTGGCGCTCGCCGCTGCCGCGGCCGTCAGCGGCGCGCACGCGCAATCACGTTACGGCAATATCGACATCTACGGCCGGATCAACCTGTCGTACGAAAACCAGAAGACGACGCGACACACCAACGTGATGCAGGACAACGCATCGCGCTGGGGCATCGTCGGCGAGGAGAATATCTCCTCCGACGTGAGCGCGATCTTCAACCTGGAGTCGGGCTTCAACGCCGACAACGGCATGAACAAGGATCCGGCGGCCAGCTTCGATCGCGAAAGCTGGGTCGGCCTCGCCAGCAAGAAGTTCGGTACGCTGCGCATGGGCGCGACGACCAGCCCGGTCTACTACGCTGCCGCTGACTACGTGAGCATGCACAACCACGACACCGGCACCTCGTCCGACGCGCTGTTCGGCTTCGACGCCACCGGCGGTCACCTGACCAACATGACGGCATACAAGACGCCAGCCTTCAACGACGCCACCGTCGAAGTCGCCTACGCACTGGCCGAAAAGAGCGGCGGCCGCAGCGTGGTCAACGTCGCCTACAACCAGGACATCAAGGCGCTGCATGTCGGCGCTGGCTATGCGCAGAGCAAGGACCGCGGCGTTTCCAACAGCACCGATACGATGTACGTCGTGCGCGCGCTGTACGACATCACCGACGCCCTGGCCGCCGGCGGTTACTGGGAATACGACAAGTACGACCAGCAAGGCCATCGCAACAACCTGCGCGGTGCGGTCAAGTACACCGTGGGCGCCAACGAGTTCCACGTGAACGTCGGCTATACCAACGGCTTCAGCAAGACTGAAGACAACGGCGCGCTGCAATGGACGCTGGGCTACAACTACAACC
This sequence comes from Uliginosibacterium sp. sgz301328, assembly GCF_041807905.1. NCBI lineage: Bacteria > Pseudomonadati > Pseudomonadota > Betaproteobacteria > Rhodocyclales > Zoogloeaceae > Uliginosibacterium > Uliginosibacterium sp. sgz301328. Next base: position 552 of record NZ_JBGVSA010000017.1, on the reverse strand, counting down.
TGTCGCCGCGCACCAAGGTGTATGCCTTCTACACGCGCATCGACAACGAGAAGAACGCTTCCTACGGCGTTGACGAAGCAGGCGTGAACTTCGCTTCCTTCGCGGTGGGCCTGCGCCACAACTTCTGATCGGGCGCTTGGCGCCGACAAGACGGCCGCATCGCCCTGCTTCACGCGGGGTCATGTGGCCGTTTTCATTTGCATCGCTGGTTTGAGTGCGGCGTTGGAGAGAGGCGTTCTTTTCCTGCAGGAATAAGGGTGCAGTATTGTTGTTCCTGGCAGGGGCGGAGCGTCATCCACTGTTGGCCTGTTCCGATTTTGGCTGGTTGGAAGGCCCTTTCTTGCTTGGGGCGTGGTCTTGAGTGCTAATGCTCGACGGCCGGGAGTTCGTCCCGGCGGCCGAGTCACTTTCTTGTTCTCGACAAGAAAGTAACCAAAGAAACGACCCCACAGCGTCGTCGGCCTTTGGCCGATCCCCCTGCGCTGCGCGGTCGAGAAGGCAGTGCGGCGTTCGTCGCTGCGCTCCTCAGACAGTCCTCGCCAACGGCTTCGC